>CBDUFM010000500.1:0-3240 GCA_965366325.1 uncultured bacterium | reverse complement strand
GTTCCGATGACGCCGATTTTAATGCTCATGTATAAGCTCCTGTTAACGCCACAGCATAACAAGCCCAGGCAGCAATCAGGCCTGAATACACCCTGAATAGGGCAATATGTCTCTTCCTAAGTGGACAATTTGCCCTATGCTTAGGCATGCCCTCGGCAAATGACCTCCTCCCACTGTGGAAACAGCTCGATTTCTGCTCCGCGCAGCTGCAAAAGCTGCATCGCCTGCTCCCTAACCAACGACGTATTGCGTATTGGCCTGGCGCAGAGATGCATCACGTCCCAACGCTGGTGCTCTGTCTACATGGGCAGGCGCGTCTCATCTATGAGCAAGACCAAAAGCTCGACCTCAACAGCGGTGAAGCGGTACTCATCGGCCCGGGTATATTTCACAATCATGAAAAATTACGCGGTGGCAGTGCGATCATGCAACAGGGCTTGGCACCGCAGCACTCAGATTTTCACTTACAGAATATCGAAACACACTACCTTGGTTTTATCCCACTTGATAACGTGAAACGAATTTTCTATTCAATTATTCACGATCCACTCAAAGCAACGCCAGCACAACAAGCACAACAACACGAGAAATGGCTGTTTGGGATTGAGTCGGTTTGTAAAAGTATTTTAAATGAACACATTGAAGAAAGCCGCAGCGTTCCGCGTGTCTTTCAAAATATGTTTAGCTACTTCGTTCGCTACGTCCACGAAGGCATCACCGTTGATGATATCATCAAAGCGAGTGATTTGAGTCGCAGTCAGGCTTATAAATTATGGACACGTTACTACGGCACGCCGATGCGTGAAGCGATTAGTCTGCAACGCTTAAATCTGGCCAAACTCTTACTGCAAACAGAGCTCGATCTCGAATCCATCGCCTCCCGCTGTGGCTTTAGTAGTCGACAACAGATGACCCGTCTTTTTCAACAATTAGAGCACTGTTCGCCGAGAGGCTGGCGTCAGTTGCAGACACAGAACCCGAACTAGATTCTCTCTATGCGCTGGGACATCATCATTTGTGGCATTATCTTCCCCCTGATTCCGTTGACGAATGCATTACTCATTCGCTGGCGTTTTGGCAGGCAAGAACGCTCTATGAGCAACTTTCAAACAGGAATTTTATGTTTAGCACTGTGCATAATCGCCATGACGATTGGCAACATTTTGTGGATGCTCCTGGGTATCGGCAGCGGCGTGTTGCAAGCCATTTTTACCGACACCACATTCAATGACGGCCTACGCCTTGGCTTTGACCGCGCCGTTCCTCTTGATGAAAACGAGGACCTCCATCAATGGGGCCTCCTACCACCTGTCCTAGTCGGCTTGAGTTTGAATGTCATTGCACATTTTATTTGTATGCGTGTCATCAAACTACCCAGCACGCCTGCAATAAAAACATAACATAAACTGTATACTTTAATGTACTTAGATCATTAAACACGGCTCTATGCTTGAGTCACTGCACAGACAAAGTAGACAAAGAGTCTGTAACTGCATGGCCCACAGCGGTATCAGGCACCACAGCGGCGCACAACGTTTTTTTCCTGTGTCATGACTACAGACAGCAACATTACTAGCATATGGAAGATGACTACGTCGCACACATACAAGCCGCTCGTAAGGGTGATCTCGATGCCTTTGGTCAACTGGTCGTCGCCTACCAAGATAAAGTCCGCGCCTTTCTTGGTGCGCGACTGCGTGATCATCATCAAGTCGATGATCTGAGCCAAGAGTGCTTTATCATCGCTTTTAAGAAATTAGACCAATACCGAGATGAGGCCTCCTTCCCTGCCTGGCTACGTAGCATTGCCCATAACCTACTACGCAATTATTGGCGTCAGCGCAAAGAACAAAGCATGGACATTCAAGATGAAATCTTGGCCGAAGTGCAAGACGTAGATAATAAACACCTCCTAGATCGCATACAGTGGCTGCGTGATTGCATGGAAAAATTACCCCAACGAAATCAAGAACTGATGCAGGCCCGCTATGCAGACGATAAAAGCATTGCGGATTTATGCGATGCCTACAACACCAAGCATTCTGCTATGACCATGAACCTGCACCGCATTCGTAATCAAATTAAACAATGCATCGAAGCCAAGGCCCTCGAATTATGAATCGCCAGCATCAGGAACACCTGTTGGCTGAATTTATTCACGGCACTGCTCGTGAAGCAGATCTAGCACGCTTACTGCACGAATTGCAAACTGACCCAGCATTAAAACAACAATTAGCTGCCATGCTTTTAATTGACCATAGTCTCTATGCCAAACATGATGATTGTGATGGCGAGCTCATGCGTAAGGAAGTACTCAATCGACTACAAAATGAAGACTCCGGTCATTACTTTGCAAACACCACCATTGAACGCATTAAACGCAGCCACCATGGCAATCGTAAATCTAGCCGCAATCAACGACGCAAGGTTACACACAAAAAATCACAAGAACACATCTGGTGGATACTTGGCGCTGCCGCGGCCCTGTTCTTTATATTCATTGGCATGTGGCCAGCAGCGGCCCCGCTGCCAACCAGTCCAGTAGCGCCTGAACCAATCGTCACCTTAAAACCTGCACAGCAATATAATCCCGAAATAGGACTCTGGAAACATATCCGCGCACAAGATTTAACCCACGCCAAGAATGCGGATCAACGCAGTCAGCGCTGTTTTATTGGCGACATCGTCAACACGAGTGCCGAAACTCTTTTAATACTCGATGACGACTCCCAAATAACGATAGCGGCTCATTCTCATGTCGAAATTAAAGGCGGGCTGCAAATTCGCGAGATTTTCCTACACAGCGGTTCCCTATCTGCACAAATTACCAAGCAAACCGAACAGAACGCCATTTTATTCCCAACCAGCCTTGGCACCGCACGTATTGTTGGAACGAGCTTTAACCTTACGCGCCAAGCAGATCACAGCAGACTCGAAGTCTATTCAGGTAAAATCGAACAAAGCCATCATGCTCGTGAAGAGAAAGTTTTTGTCGAAGCCGGTCACTATGTTGACATTCTACCAGATTCTGCGCTCGTTGTAAAAAGCCTAGAACAAGAACCCCTTATTAAAGATACGCAACCTGAAGCCGATCCTCCACTGATCGTTGCCAGCCCTGAGGAACCTGTCATTGAAAAGCCATTCTACGAATGGGCAGTGAAGGCGCCGCTCGGCAATGAATGGATTCATGGGTTTTTTTCCGCACATGCAAAATGTGGCTCCGTACGTTCTGTCAGCACC
>CBDUFM010000499.1:0-3245 GCA_965366325.1 uncultured bacterium | reverse complement strand
CATCCAGCCTGAAGCAATTATTCCATTTGCTAAAAATGCGGAGCAAGCCCGTACGGCATTTCGAACGTGGCTAAAGAAGCTGTGGTTTGCGCCAAATGATTTAAAACGAATTGTTCGTGCTGATACATTTCAGGGTATTTATCGTCCGTGGTGGACCTTTGATAGTCATACCATGAGTCATTGGTCTGGTTACGCTGGTTATTATTATTATGTAACGCGGACACGAACGCGTAATGGTAAAACAGAAACCTACCAAGAACGAAAGACACGTTGGCATTATCGTAGCGGTTCTTACGAATCTTTTTTTGATGATGAGCTCACGGCTGGATTTCGTGATGCCTTACATGCAGAGGGCTATGAGTTGCGTGGCTTGAAGCCCTACGATCCGAGTATGATCGCCGGTTATTTATGCGAGCGTTATGTCTTGGATCCTAAAGCCGCTTGGCCACATGCACGACAGGCCATGGAAAAAGTTATCTATGGGCGCTGTAAAGATCGACTGGGTGGTGATACGCAACGCGGCCTGCGTGTACAAACGGCCCATAGTGGGATTACTTTTAAATCGGTTTTATTGCCGGCTTGGCATAGTGCGTATCGTTACAAAGGTAAGTTATTTAAGGTGCTGGTGAATGGGCAAAATGCTGTAGTAACAGCGCAGCGTCCTTATTCGTGGATAAAGATAACCTTGCTAAGTTTGCTGATTATCGCAGTTATCGCGGGTATTATTTTCGCTATGAATGCACAGTAAACTAAGCAGTCCAGCGTCGGTAGAAAAGGCAGCCAGGGACGGCGGCGCAGACCAAGCCAATGCCATTGCTGAGCCATGGTGACCAATTGGATGCATCAGCAGCCATGCCGGTTAATGCGATGATTGCAACTGGCACACTGGCGAGAAGCAGGGCTTTGCTGGCGGCAACGAGAATCCGCGATTGATTGGCAAAGCGCATAAAGCTTGGCAGAGCGTAGAGCAGCGCGAGTAGCGGCACGAACAGGGCTAAGCAGCGATTTAATAAGAGGGTAATGTACATATGATCGCCGCGCTCCCAGAGTTCGAAACCCGTAAACGCTTCACGAGTTAAGAGCTCTTGGCGTAATTCATCGGGGCTGAGCGGCATCGCAAACGCCCCAGTTAAGGCAAGGCTTTGCTCTTGCTTAATCTGTTCGCCGTTTTCGTTGTTAATCCAGCGCACGATGGGTGGGTGTAGGACCCATGCGCTACCATTCCAGTCCATGGCGGCGGCAAAGACCGAGCCATTGTGTGGCGGTGCAATAAATATGGATTCAAAGGAGGGTGCTTCGTCCTTGGGCATGCGTGAACGCGATGCATACCAAGTACTTTGTGTGGATTTGATGTGCCAGACGCGTGAACTGTGCTTGGCATTGCTGAATAGTTCTTCAATGCCTTGAATGTGATTATGTAGCTGTGGATTAATAATATTGTTGCAGCAGACATGCACAGTCCCTGCAAGCAGGGCGAGCACACAGAGTGAGGCACTAATGCGTTGCGGGCTGAGTCCGCCTGCAACGACCGCTGTCCAGTCACCGCGTTTGAGCATGGGACCCAGAGCTGTGAGGGCACCGGCGACAACGACAAAGGGTAAAATGCCAATCGCAATTAGGGGCAGGCGATACACGTATAATTCAGTGACGAGGAGCCAGCGATGTGTGTCCTCAGGTAGCTCGGCGCTCATATATAATTCCATGTTGAGCACTAAATCAAAGAACACGCCAAGCAATAAAGCGAGGGTCATGATGAGGAGCATGGCGGCACAGCTGCGTTTTAATAAATAACGATCCAGTGTCCCGATCATCGGTTGCGCCTAATTAAGAACAGGCCAGCGACAGCAGTGATGGTGTTGGGGACCCAGACCAGCACAGCAGGATTAAAGCGCAGATACTGCCCAAGCCCATTGGTGGCAATCATGCCAGGTAAAAAGTTTGCCATAATCAAACTAATGCCAATAAAAATAGCGAGCAGTCGGTTACGTATGGGAATGCTCAGCGCAAGCCCAGCTGCAATTAAATAATAGGCGAGAATGGCATAGGGTGCAGAGACGCGCATGTGCCATTCTAATTGATGCGCTCGCAGTGCTTCTTGGGTAACGCGGTGCGCACGGTTGTGGATGTCATAACCCGGGCGGCGAATATCGCGTAATTTTTGTCGCAGGCCTTGTATGTCCGCTTGGAGTTGGCTAAAACTTTTTACATCAGGTTTGTCTTGTTGGCGCTGTGAGTTGCCGCCTGTTTCAATGATGTCAGAGGGTCGCGGAATATTGGCGGTAATCACTTCGCTGAGACTGCCATCCTCTTTTCTGCGAATATCCATGAGACGCATGTCTTGGAATTCTAAATGTAAATTACCATCGTAGCGCCAGGTGCCGAGCGGTGCGTAAATAAATAAATCACGATGTGCAGATTTATTATGACCGACAAGGTGATGCAGGTTGACGCCATCGGTTCCTTGTGCCATCAGCATGTGTCCTTGAGAAGAATTGCGCCAGACATGTTCACCGCGATTAATCCGAGTTGTGATGCCTTGTTTGACCATATCGCTTTTGCCTTGGCGAATGGCCAGTGCAATTTCAGGAAGTATTATTTGTTGGATCAAGCTGACGAGTAGGCCAATGACGATGATGAGAGGGAGTATGCCTTTTACCACTGACCATGCTGAAATGCCGGAGGCGCGCAGGGCGAGTATTTCACCGTCTTCGCGCATGCGTCCGATTAAAGCTAGGACGGCGGTACACAATGCTAAGGGGATTAAAATTGGTGAGGTATAAAGAAGCTGAAACGGAATGAAACTAAAGACAGCAGAGATTGGTGCGCCCTTGTGGAGAAGGGGTGTGCTGACCGCAAGTGCCGTCAATAATGCATAGGCGGAGGCATAAAATAAGAACAGCCGCGATGCCTCAAATAAACTAGTGCGGCTGAGAATGTGCATGGCGGGTTTATAACAGATAGCAGCTCAGAGGCTAGTGAACTGCGCGCCTGAGGCGCAGCTTTTGCCGATTCAGCAAACGAAAACAGGGAATGCAGCGGCATTCCCTGTTTTGCATTATCGAAGACGCGGGTCTTTATTAGGCCTTGTCTGTGTCGTCCTGCTTATCGTCTTCGGCAGCATCATCTGATGCTTCTGCTGCAGCTTCAGGCGCCGCGGCTTCGTCGCTCTCAGCGTCATCACTAGTTGCTTCGTCTGTGCTTGCTGTTTCAGCTGAATCAGCAGCAGTTTCTGCTTTGCTAGTCGC
>CBDUFM010000498.1:0-3245 GCA_965366325.1 uncultured bacterium | reverse complement strand
GGGCGCTGTTGACCGCATTGATGGCCTCTTACGTGAGCGCTTGGCCAGCCTCCTACGGGCAGACTGCAACCTCCTCGCCTATCACTTACCCCTTGATGCCCATCCTGAATGGGGCAACAACCGCAAGGCGCTCGATGCCCTAGAGATCCCGCTGCAAGGCAGCTTTGGCATGTACAAAGGTCAGGCGATCGGCCTCTGGGGTAGCATTGAAGGCGGCATCAGCGCCACGGAACTCGCCGATCGTTGTGCCAAGGCCTTTGGTCATGCGATCGTACACTGCCCCGGCAACGACCAAGCGATCCACAAAATCGGTATCGTCACTGGCGGCGGCCAAGGCTGTCTCCTAGATGCCCACGCTGAGGGTCTCGATGCCCTGATCACCGGCGAAGCAAGCGAACAAACCTGGCATGAAGCGGCTGAAAGTGGCTGTCACTGCTTTGCCTGTGGCCATTACGCGACGGAATGCCTAGCCGTACACGACCTAGCAGCACATCTGGCTCAGCACTTCAAACTCGAACACATACGTATTGATCAAGATAACCCCGTTTGATAACATACCTTACAAATATTTTCTCAGAACGAAGCGGATGCAAGGCGCTAAAAACCTGACGCCAGCGCCATCTTCTGAACCTATGCCGTAGGGCAAAAATTCTAAACAATGAACTGGGCACAGAATAGGTGTTGATTCTCTTACGTGCGCCACATACTCCGCCCTCCAATTAACAGCGATCATGTTTATTATCGCCAAGAGGATGAAGTATTTATGGCTCGTTATAGAGGTCCACGCTTACGCATTACCCGTCGACTCGGCACTGAATTGCCAGGTTTGACGACTAAAATTGCTCGTCGTCAATATGCTCCAGGTCACGCTGCAGCTGCTAATCGCCGTTTTCCAAAACTGAGCGAATATGCATTGCGCTTACGTGAAAAACAAAAACTGCGTTTTCACTACGGTCTGACTGAAAAACAATTGCGTCTTGTTTACAAACAAGCTAACCGCATGGGTGGTGACGCTGGTAAAAACATGATCGAATTGCTCGAGTCTCGTTTTGACAACTTGGTTTGGCGCGCTGGCTTTACCCGCACCATCCCAGCAGCTCGTCAGCTCATTGCACATGGTCACGTTAAAATTGGTGAGCGTCGGGCAAAAACTGCTAGCCAAAAAATCAAAACTGGTCAATCATTTCAATTAAACGAAAAATGCCTTGCACGCGAAGATATTCGCCTTGCAGCAAATAGCCCAATCACTGAAACACCAAGTGGTTTGACTATCGACCTCGACAAAATGGCTGTCACCGTTGCCGCTCTTCCAAGCCGCGAACAGTGCCCTGTCGATGTTAACATCCAAAAGGTTATCGAATTTTACGCTCAATAAGCGCTCGATTGCTTTAAGACATTCAAAAACCCTGCTTTTTATAAAGCAGGGTTTTTTATGCTTGTTTTATACAGGTCACATGCACGCAGCCACCACGACTAACGCTACTACCGCAACAGCAGCAGTCTTAGACCGTATTTACTTAAGCGTTTCGACTGCAGCCTCTTTGGGCGTCAGCACTTTTTCCTCAGGCTCTACTTTTAACAGCTCTTTTTTATCATCCTTTTCTTTCGCTGCATCCAGCGCCTCAATTTCCACTGAGCCACGAATGCTGACGCGGTGGAATGATCGACTCCGCCGAAGTTACCAACAAATGATCCTTGTAGACCAAGCGAAATCTGTTCAACGATGCGACTGCCTCATCGCGATTCTCCAAATTTACATACGCCATAATTTGATAATAATGCACCATTGGTGCACGCTCTTTCGGAGGAATGCTTGCAATCTTTCCAAGCAATTGCTCCCATGCCTTCTCTTTGGCTAATTGCGATAAGGACACCGTGCTGACCGTCGTCCCAGCTGATTGCTCTTTATCATCGCGCAAAAGGTAACCAATCATCGAGAGACTCCCCTCGACCAAGCCTGACATTGGGTCACGATCATTGCCCGCAATAGACACGTAATTCTCTTCGCGACCGTCGTACCACATACGTGCCTCTAAAATGACATCCCCATTGACGCTGCGATGGTCAAGATGCACCAGAACAACCTTTTGGTGCTTGGTTAACGTCTTACCAATAGTACCCGCTGCGAGTAGATCCGTAGGTGCGATACCAAGCAATTCAGCCAGTTTCAAGTTAGCTTCTTTACCATACTGAATAGTGAGTGGCCGCGTCGCATAAGCCTCGAGCTTCTTAGCAAAGACCTCAGCGTCCTCCTGAGCCACTGGATTGGTGAGCAGGATCAAAACGAGTAAACCTTCAAGCATCTCTATCTCCATTGCACAGCATAGATAACAGCGCCAAACAGCAAATACCGACTGCAGCAGCCTCAAATTGAACGAGCTGGTCGCTACAGCAGCCCCTCGCTCCAGCGATAGCAAGCCTAAAGCCCGCTCATGCCACCAATTAGTAGTGAACCGGAACTAATGTCGGACGTTAATCGTCTACAGTGTACTGATAGCATGGATTGTCCCATTTTTAAGGGCGACTTTCATATTCCTCAGAACTTCTATAGTGCCGCGCAGATTCATTAGTGGAGAAATACATGGCTCAATCACGTCGACGCGACCCCAAGCAAGGCTCAAATGCTGGCAAACCAGGAAGACGCGCTAGCGGTAGTGGTGCCGCCAAAGGCGGCGGCGGTGGCATGTTCTTCTTGTTCATATTTGCCATAATCGCCTGCGGTGCCGCGGCCTTTGTACTCTTCCCTGATAAAGTCATGGAATTCCTCGGCCAAAAAGAACCCGCAAACAACAAAACACCACCAGTCGCCACTAACGACATCCCTGATGAGCCGACTGCCAAAAAACCCGTGGCAAAAAAGCCCGTCAAAGTTGACAAACCAGTAGAAAAACCAGTCGTCGATGAAAAACCACCAGAGAAGCCAATCGTCGATAACGGCCCCAAATACAAACAAGATGTTGATGCCCAATCCGCACTCCAAGATGCGCGTAACGCCTATGCGAACTTTGAATGGACCGATGCGCGCAGTCAGGCCAATAAAATTTTACGCATGGATATTTCGCCAGAAACTGAAGCGCGCACCAAACAATTAATTGCCGCATCAAAACAACTACAAGATTTCATGAAAGACATGACCAGCGACCAATACGGTATGACGCGTGGCATTTACACGACTGGCGCTGTCGCACAAATTACCTACCCAACTGGTAAAACAGAAAACGTCATTCCGATTAAGGACATGAATT
>CBDUFM010000497.1:0-3247 GCA_965366325.1 uncultured bacterium | reverse complement strand
GGTCACATACTTGTCGACGTGCATCGGCGTCACCTTGTGCCGTTTCGCGACGAGTAAGTTCTGCTTCATCCCATCCACGTTCGGCAACGCGAGCAATGCGCGTTTCGCGTGGTGAACGCACATAAATGCTTTGTGTGCACAATTCGCCAAGATTTAACTCATGCAAAAGTGCGGCGTCAAGAATGCAGAAGTTTTTCGCTTTCTTGAGCGTGCTTTTCACTTTTGTAGTTAAACGTGGGTGCACAATGTCATTCAACTTTTTAGTTTCGTCGGCATTGGCAAAGGCTTTGGCTGCCAAGACGGCGCGGTCGATTTTTTTATCTGCACCGATGATGTCTTTGCCAAATGCGTCGGTTAATTTCTTTTTGTTGGCAGGTGTTTCGATGACCGCATGGCCAAGTTCATCAACATCCAGAATTTCAGCACCGAGTTTTTCAAATTCTTTAGCGAGTGCGCTTTTTCCAGCGCCAGGTTCACCAGTAATACCAATGATAATGGTTTTATCAGCAGGTACCGTGAGATCTATTTCGGCTAACTGTACTTCTTGCTGCTGTTGTTGATTTTGATTATTGTCGCGACGTGGCCCGCGATTATTGCGGTTACGGTTGTTATAACCACCGCGACGACGGCGATTACCGCCATTATTGTTATTGTTATAGCGTGATCCGCGATGTGTATCTTGGTGAGTGTCGTTCATCGACAATTTAACTCCTTCAGTGTAAACACTGTGTTAACTAACAGAAAGCCAATCGGTGCCTTGGTGTACGTCTGCGCGTAGCGGGACGGATAATTTCCAAGCACCAATCATGGATTCTTGTAATGCATGGGTTGCTTCTTCAACACATGAATCATGGGTTTCAACGATAAGTTCATCATGAATTTGGATGAGTAAATGAGATTGGTCTGGCAGCATCTTCGAACAACGCAACATGGCGTGTTTGATTAAATCGGCTGCACTTCCTTGAATTGTTGAGTTTAATGCTGTGCGACGACCACTGAGTCGTTCGTTGTGATTACTGCTTTTGAGTAACGGGATGTAGCGTCGTCTACCGGCTATGGTTTCTACGTAACCACGATCTTCTGCTTCAGCAACGACATCGTCAATATAGCCCTTCACATCTGAAAAGCGAGCAAAATAGTCATCAATGAAGCGTTGTGCCTCTGGGCGGCTGATCCCGACCTGATTGGCGAGGCCAAACGCAGACTGTCCATAGATAATGCCAAAGTTAATCGCCTTCGCTGCTTGGCGCATCTGTGGTGTGACTGCATCTTCGTCGATGTCGTTAACTTGAGCTGCGACAAAGCGATGGATGTCGCGTTCATTTTGAAATGCTTGTTTCAGCGTTGGGTCTTTTGAGAAATGTGCGAGAATGCGCAATTCAATTTGGCTATAGTCTGCGGCCAATAAGACATGATCTTTACGCGCGACAAAGGCGGCGCGTATTTCACGTCCGCGATCAGTTTTCTTAGGAATATTTTGTAAATTGGGGTGGTCACTGCTTAAGCGCCCAGTCTCAGTGCCAATTTGATGGTAATTGGTATGGATGCACTGTGTTTCCGGATTAATGAACTCAGGCAGTGTGCGTAAATAAGTGCCAATGAGTTTAGACAGTGTCCGAAATTGGAGGATTAGGTCAGGTAATTCATGTTGATGGCGTAGGGCCTCAAGGACGTTGGCGTCCGTGCTGGGTCCACGTTTGGTTTTGCGAATAACTGGCAGACCAAGTTCTTCGAAGAGCATCGTGGCCACTTGCTTGGGGCTGCCCGGATTAAATGCGTCGCCAGCAATTTTACGAATATCAACCAGAACTTGATCTAAGTAGGCCTCGAGATGGACCTGCTTATCATTGAGAATTTGTGCTTCGACTTGAAAGCCAGTGAATTCCATTGCAGCGAGGCAGCTGACCAATGGTAATTCTTGTTCGCGGTATACCTGTAAGAGTGCGCTGTCGCTCAGTTCTTGTTCGAGTATCTGCGCCAGTCGCCATGTGCATTGTGCGTCTTCACAGGCGTAGTTAGCTACGACGTCGATGGACACTTCGGCCATGGTTTGGCCATTTTTAAGATCAATGACATCACCAGTTGGGATTTTTTCTTCGAGCAAAAACGTCTTGGTTAAATAGTCGAGGCCATGACCGGGGCGCGCTGGGTCGAGTAACCAACTGGCAATCATGGGGTCACCATCAAGGCCACGCAGATTAATGCCCGCCCGTTTAAAGACGCGTATGTCGTATTTTGCGTTCTGTGCAATTTTACCAATAGTTGGGTCTTCAAGAAAGCTGCGCAGTGTATCTTTGACCGCGTCCCAAGCGGCACAGCGCTCAGTTTCTATGCCACGAATAGGCAGGTAGGCGGCATCACGTCCATCGCCTTCACCAAAGGCAAAGCTAATGCCAACTAAGTCTGCATATTGCGAATCGAGGTGGGTTGTTTCGGTGTCTACTGCACAGCGTCCAGCTTTTTTGGCTTTAGCTAAATAAGCATCTAAAGTTTTTTCGGTGAGAATGGTGTACGAGCAATTATCTGAGGCAGCAGAAATTCGTCGTGGGAAAAACTTGCTGACACTAAAACCCAGCTCTTCGTAATAGGATTTTGCGTCATCAGGTAGAGTGGTAACTTTTTCAAAGCTCGTGTAGCTGGGTACATCAGGCACATCGACAATTGTAATAAGTTTTTTAGTTAATTCGGCTTTTTCTTTAAACGCGACTACATTTTCTTTTTGTTTGCCTTTGAGCTCATCTGTGTGCTCTAATAAATTGGCAAGGGTATCGTATTTATCGAGTAATTTGGTAGCAGTCTTAGGGCCAATGCCTTTGATGCCGGGTACATTATCGGCTGAATCGCCAATCATGGAGAGGTAGTCGATGACCTGATGCGGGTGAATACCTTTGCTCTCAAAGGTTTCTTGTGGTCCACGCATGATTTTTTTAGCGGGGTCCCACATGCAAATGTTCTCATTGAGAATTTGATCAAGGTCTTTGTCGTTGGAACAGATACGAACCTTGAGTCCGTCAGTGGCTGCTTGTTTGGCAATAGTTGCAACCACGTCATCGGCTTCGTAGCCAGCTATAGAAACAACGGGAATGTGACTAAGTTCAGCAAGTTTTTGAACATCCGGCATCTGACTGCGGAGATCGTCCGGCATAGGATCGCGATGTGCCTTGTATTCGGGAAACATGAGATGACGAAAAGTCGGGTCCTTATGGTCAAAGACCAATAGGACGTGCGTAATTTCGTCGTTTTCACG
>CBDUFM010000496.1:0-3247 GCA_965366325.1 uncultured bacterium | reverse complement strand
ACACGTCCGCTAGCGCCCGAGGCCCTCGATTATGCTATCAATGACGTCGTCTACCTGCCGCAGATCATTCACGCACTGCAAGAACAAGTTGCTGAACAGGATCTCGTTGAAGAAGTCGATATCGCCAACCATGTGGTGATGGATGCAGCACCTGCACGACGTGAATTTGACGCCGCCGAAGTGTATCGCGTTAAAGGCTTTTCGCGACTGCATCCCGGCAAACATCCAGTACTGCTGGCGCTGTTTATGTGGCGCGACCAATTGGCTCAACAAAACGATCTGCCCAGTGGGCGCATCATTAATGCCGAGACACTTATTCAGCTGGCCCAAAAAACCCCAACCAATTTTGGCAGCCTCAAACGCATTCGTTTGAAATCATGGATCTTGCGTGACCACGGCAGCGAAATTATGGACCTTATCAAACAGGCCATGCGCGAACCACAAGCACTGCCAGAACGCAATGTGCCACAACGTAAAATCGAACCCATCGAACGACAACGTGAACAAAAGCTCAAGGATTGGCGCCGTAGTGAAAGCGAAGCCCGCGAAGTACCATTTCAAGTGGTCCTACCCGCGCGCGCACTCAGCTATTTCAAACAGTTTGGTGCGCATGATCTAGCGGCTGCGCCACAATTTGGTCCCAAACGCATCAAGCAATACGGCGATAAAATCAAAGAAATTTGTGATCAGTGTGAAAAAGATGCTGCAAGCGCAGCCACCAAAAACGAGGCGTAAGTTCAAGATGCCATCTTAGGCACCAAGCCATGCGCCATGCACAGCTTCTTTATGTATCGCCAATTTTAGATTTAAAGAGATTCGTCTTCTTAGCCTTGGGCAAAAGCGAACGCGATAATTCCGATACCTTAACCGCATTAGGACGTTTAAAGTAATGATTCACCCGCGCCCATAAATCGCGCGCATCTTCTGGACGACCATCAGGATCAACGCGACAACAAGAATCAATGATCTGTGCCAACTCAGGTGGAATCTTGACCCGGCGATCAATATTTTTAATCCCAGTTGTATTCAATATCTTGTACAAGGCTTTTGCGCCCTCGACACCGCCACCAACTTCCATCGGCGGACTGCCGCAGAAAAGAATATGTGCGGACATACCAAGCGAATAAACATCAGACTTTTTACTTGCCTCTTTGCCCTCAAGCAGTTCTGGGGCGAGATAAGTAATGGTTCCAGTCAGGGTTTTCTTTTTTGATTTGACGACTTTTGAAAACCAGCCTGTGCCACCAGCACGGCGCGCACTACCAAAATCTAATAGACTAACCTGCCCACTACCGCTTAAGAGCATGTTTTCTAATTTCAAATCATTATGCACAATATTTTCATCGTGAACGATTGTGAGCGTACGAATCATCGCCAACCAAGCACCCACAATATCGAAGCGGATATTTTGCTTGCGCAATGCATAAAAAGTTTCACCTGGGCACAGCGTCATCGAATAGGCCGGCAAATCGCGAACCTGACCCATATCAAAAACCTGCGGAATATTGGGATGATCAAAATCTTCAATGATTGAAAATTCGCGCTGAAAATCTTTTACTTTTACTTTATCGGCGGCTACATGTTCACGCATCACTTTAATCGCAACGTCACGACCACCGGAACTATGTTCACCTTTGTAAACGACTGAAAAACCACCTTCACCTACTTTCTCTCTGAGAACGTAGGGACCAAAGCGTGCCTGAATGAGTTTTTCAGCGTCGACCATAACAAAGCGCAGTTTGCATCAACTCAAGACTCCGCAACCATGAGCATAAGGTACTGCGGTGACTGTGTATGAATGTACCGCAATTAATTGGGGCAAGCAGCAAGTACTTGCTTAGGCAGAACGTGCCGATTCCTGTAAACGACCCTTAATCGAACCATCCAACATGTTTCTCAACCAATCACACAGCCGTGAGACAGGTTCGAGCTTTGCTATATCCATAGCAGAAACTGTTTCAACCGATTCACTCAAAGCCTTACCATCTTTATTGTGATACATAATGCGAAAAGCTTCCTTAGTCGCATCCAAGACATCATCCGCCCATCCATCACGACGTAAACCAACCACATTTAAGCTACGCACTTCTGCAGGATTACCTTCCATCATCGTATACGGTGGCACATCTTTTTTAACCGCACTCATAGCGGCAACAAAAGCTAATTCGCCAATACTCACAAAATGATGAATGCCTGCCATACCACTAACAATGGCCTTACGCCCAATGCGCACGTGACCAGCAAGCTGCACGGCATTACCAATCACAATACCATTATTTAAAATACAGTCATGGGCAATGTGCGCATAGGCCATAATTAAGCAATTATCACCTATTTCCGTCTTCATGCCACCGCCAGCAGTACCTTTACTAATAGTCACATATTCATGAATTTTATTATGTGCACCAATAATAACTTCGCTGTCTTCGCCTTTAAATTTCAAATCTTGCGGGTCAGAACCAACAACAGCAAATGGATAAATTTTGGTTCCAGGGCCAATACGCGACTTACCAAAAATAGTCACGTTATTATGCAGCACCACATCCTCAGCGAGAGTCACGCCTGCATGAATAACGCAAAACGGACCGACGGTTACGCTCGGATGGATTTCTGCCTTGGGATCTACGACTGCTGTTGGATGGATTGCCATTACGCCCCCTTGCCAGACCTACCCGTGACCACCGCAGCCTTGAAACCTGTGACAGTCTGGAAAGAGGCACAGTTAAGAGCGGCGCAGTCATGGTCAAGCGGCTTTTTTATTGCCTGGCACTGAATTAAGGTAATCTCGAAACATGGGCCGGCCACAACGTGAACTCCTAATTGGCGAACCGCACTGCTACTGCGTGCATGGACAATGTGCACTTGGCCAAGAACTTTTTGCCCAAGCTGGCGAGGCAGAGGCATTCTTGCAGCTACTTGAATCTATCCGTGTATGCTTCGACCTACGCATTTATGGCTACATACTGCACCCGAGTAGCTACCACATTCTCCTGCAGCATAAAGAACAGATCATTGAAAATGATCATGCCCTACAGACACGCTGGCAAACATTAACCGGAAGTCATAAGATTATACCAACTGAAACCTTACGATCCAAATTCTGCTCTCTTACTGGCATCATGCAGTGGCTAGCCCAACGTTACAGCAGAGACTACCACCAGCGCAATGGCGGCCGCGGCAGCATTTGGGCCGCGCGCTATCGCTCCTGCCTGCTTGCGGATGATGCTGCAATTCTAGCCGCCCTTGC
>CBDUFM010000495.1:0-3247 GCA_965366325.1 uncultured bacterium | reverse complement strand
TGGTGCATCCCTTTCCCTTGCAGCCAGATGAAGACATTAAAGCGGGTGATGAATTCCTCGATAAATTTAAAGCAATTCTGCGTGATCAAGTAGATCCGGATCAAATAGATCGTGATGCCGAAATACCGGAAGACATTATGCAGGGATTAATCGATATTGGCGCATTTGGCATTAAAGTGCCAGAGGAATATGGTGGCTTAGGTTTATCGCAGACCAACTACTTGCGCGCTGCTGCATTAATGGGTAGTCGTTGTGCGAATGTGACGGTGCTTTTATCTGCGCATCAAAGTATTGGTGTATCGCAGCCATTGCTGTTGTATGGCACAGAGGCGCAAAAGAAAAAATATTTACCGATGGTTGCCAAGGATGTTATTTCTGCCTTTGCGCTAACCGAAACGGGCGTTGTTAGTGATCCGGCAAAAATGTAAACGACCATGGAGCTCAGTGAAGACGGTAAGCATTATATTATTAATGGTGATAAATTGTGGTGTACCAACGGTACCCGTGCTGGGGTTATTGTGGTCATGGGCCGCACACCTGATAAGGAAATTAAAGGGAAGATGCGTCGTCAGGTTAGTGCGATGATTGTCGAAATGGATAGCCCGGGAATTACGGTTAAGCATCGCTGTCGATTCATGGGTTTAAAGTCTATCTATAATGCGGTTATCCATTTTGAAAATGTAAAAGTGCCTGTTGAAAATATTATTGGCGAAGAAGGGCGTGGCTTAAAAGTCGCCCTAGCGACACTGAATACAGGGCGTTTGACTGTTGGTGGCGCCTGTGTGGGTATTTCTAAACGCTGCTTGGAATTAGTGAGCGCATGGTCACAGCAACGTGTGCAATGGGGTGGCCCTATTGCTCAGCACTCAGCTATTGCTGATAAAGTTGGCAAAATGGCAGCACGCATTTTTGCAATGGAAGCCTTGGTGACTTTGACCGGACGTTTGGTCGATATGAAAAAGGCTGACATTCGATTAGAGTCGGCGATGAGTAAAATGAAGGCGACCGAGGATTCCTGTTTCATCATTGATGAAACGATGCAGATCCGTGGTGGACGTGGTTATGAAACCGCTGAGTCGCTTGGTGCCCGCGGTGAAAAACCCGTATCGGTTGAGCGGATGATGCGCGACGCGCGCATTAATACAATTTTTGAGGGTTCCTCAGAAATTATGCGATTGATTATTGCCCGCGATGCGATGGATCCTCATTTAGCTGTCGCTGGTGATGTGCTGAATTCTAAATTGCCGATGGGCACGCGCCTGAAAGCAGCGGTGAAGGCTGGTTTCTTTTATGCCTTTTGGTACCCGAAAACATTTTTACCTTTTGGTGCTAAGAACACGGCTGGCTTACATCCGCGCTTGAAAAAGCAGGTTAATGCTGCGGCGCGTATTTCGCGAAAAATGGCCCGCCGACTGTTTCATGCGATGGCTAAATTTGGGCCAAAACTAGAACGTGAGCATATGCTGTTGAAACGCTTCGTAGATATTGGTACGGAGGCATGTGTGATGTGTGCGGTTAGTTCGTATGCGCAGGCCTTGTTCAAGAAAACGCAAAACATTGAATATATCGACCTAGCTGAACTGTACTGCAAAGAGGCGCGCTTAAATGTGAAACGCCTATTCGCTGGTGTGAGTGCAAATAATGACGCAGCGGTCTATAAATTAGCGCAACGAGTTATGGAAGAGGGCAAGTTTAATTGGCTTGGTGACGGCATCGTTAATGAAGACTTCTCGCAGATTATGGGTACGCAGGAACCAAAGGCAGACTAAAATCTGTGATGGGTAGCTTGAAGCGCTGTGTCTATATTTAGGCACAGCGTTTTTATTTACGCCAACTTTTGGGATAGAATGTCAGTAAGACCGTGAGCAATTCTAAACGGCCAAGGAGCATAAGCCAAATGCTCAGGAGTAAGCTCGCATCGTTAAAGGTGCGAAAACTTTTACTCGGGCCGATCTCACCAATGCCAGGTCCGATGTTGGAAATAGCTGTTAAGGATGCTGTGAGTGAGGTGGATGGGGTATGGCCAAGTAGGGCGAAGCCAAGCGTACCCAAGGCAACGCTAGCGATATACATAAACAGGAAGGCATTAACTTGGAAAATGGTACGATCATTAAGTTGCTGACCATTGATCGTAATGGGTGTGACGCGGGCCGGCTCGTAATAGCGCCGTGTTTCGCGACGAATAGATTTAAACAGGACGATGATTCTCGCTATTTTAAAGCCGCCGGCAGTCGATCCGGCACAGCCACCACAAAACATTAACACGATGATGACCATCATGGCAGTTGGTGGCCAAGCATCCCACGAGGTGGGCGTGGTGTCGTAGCCACTACCAAATCCAGAGCTGGTTATAATGGTGCAGACTTGGAATAAGCTGTCGCGAATTAAGTCGTGGCGATTATCATCATAAAAGTCGGATTGGAAAAAAAGGCACAGGGCAATAATTGCCCATGCAACGATAATCATATAGGTGTAAGTGCGTGCTTCGGTGTTATTCCACAGGCTCATCGGCTTACCGCGTAGGCATTGTAGTAATATACTAAAATTTATGCCGCCAACAAACATGCCAAAAATTATAATCCATTCACAGGCGCTCGAATTAAGTCCTTCGGCGCTGTTATCAAAAGTAGAAAAACCGCCGGTGCTCACTGTCGACATGGCATGGCAGAGGGCATTGAAAAAACTGGTACCAAACAACATCAGGGCTAACGTGATGACTAGGGTCATAGCCATATAAAAGCCAACTAAAATACGGGCCGTAGTGCTTAAGCGTGGTGTGAGTTTGTCCGCATTTAAACCGGGAATTTCCGCGCGGTACAATTGAAATCCAGATTTGCCAATTAACAGGGGAATTAAGGCAATTGATATGACCACGATGCCGATACCGCCCATCCATTGGAGCAAGGCGCGCCAGAATAATATACTAGCCGGGAGGCTAGAAATTGGCGTTGCTGTTTCGACACCGTTTTCATCTAAAACAGATGCAAAAATAGTGGAGCCGGTAGTGGTTAAACCGCTCATGCATTCAAACCATGCCTGCATAAATGTGGTTCGTGGCACGTCGAGCCAGATCGCAATTGCTGCAATAAGACTGGCCGCCAACCAAAAGAGCGTCGTAATGGCAATGCCTTCACGAATACCTAAATCTTTTTGTGCATCGGATTTTAAACCCGCGAAAATACCGAGGCCTCCAACACAAATAAATGTACCAGCGCACCAAAGCCATGGTGTGATGTCTTCTGATTCA
>CBDUFM010000494.1:0-3252 GCA_965366325.1 uncultured bacterium | reverse complement strand
TGGCAGGCCAACTTGGCGAACTATGTAGCCCAGCACAAAGGCCAAGCCAATCATAACAACGGGGTCGTCGACCATGGTGCTAGACGATGGGGCTAGCGCGCTCAAGGCAATGAAGAATTAAAGCGGGGTACCCTGCAATGTTTAAGCCCCTGGGAACGCGTCCGTCTCGGGCGCATGTAACGTGAGCGCTTAGAGAATAAATGTGCGACCTTTTGCAGCTATGATGCAGACTGCCGGCACTGTGCTGCGGGCGGAACGCCCGCGTTCCCAGCGGAAAATGTATGGTCCTCGTTTTTTTTCTTCAATACGAAAAAGACCACTCGCTAACGAGTGGCCTTTAACGAAGCTGTAATAATTGATGTACTCATGAGATTTAGGCGAGTGCAGGCTGTTTGTCATATTGCCATTCTTTGATTTCTAGCTCGCCTTCGATGAGGTCGAGGAAGGGCTGGCCGTCGCGGACGCCGATGTGGCCCCAGGCGCTACCGATGGCGAAGAAGCTTTTGAAGTCGCCTTCAATAATCGGTTTGAAGTGCATGACTTTTTCTGCGCCATTGTAATGGGCGCCGCTAAATGCAGGAACCAGGCCGTAACTGGCGAGTGCACGGATGTAAAAATGCCCACATTCTATTTCGTTAAATGGATTACGGACACGACCATTGTAGCGGCCGTTGACAGCTTCTTCGACTTTTAAGGCATCCTCTAAGCGACCGAGCATGAGTAAATGCGCAGCAAATTGATGTTCGCAGCCAGTCCATATTTCGTCGCTATAGGGGAAGGGCATGCTGAGTCGACCGCCAGCGGGCCAAGAACACATGATGGTCCCTGCTTCGTCGGCAATGGCATAGCTGGGGCGTTGGAAGCAGGCGTGATCTTTCAAGCTGGCTTTAAAATTATGCGTCATGATGGCGTCGACATGTGCGCGTTCGATGTCTTCGTCAATGATGGCACCAAGGCCAGCGATACGCGCAATTTGGCAGCCGAGTGCGCCGTCAATTAACACGCCGTCTCCGTATTGATAGCGTGGTCCTTCTTGTTCGATAATGGCAATGGCTTCTGGTGAATTGCGCGCTTCTTGACCGATACTAATGGTGATGGGGTCGTCGGCCTTTAAATCTTTCCAATGGACCTTTTGTCGTATCCAGCCATTAAATAATTCATCTTTGATGACAGCACTGACGCCGTCGAGAATCTGCTGCCAATCTTCGCTGCTTTCATCGAGATACTGGGCCATTTTAATAGCTGCGTCTAGGGCGCCTGCATACATGCTACTGCAGAGGCCGTCTTCGCCCCAAAATTCAATATCGTAGGTATTGTGGTGCGGTTCGGCTAGGCGACCGTTGCGTTCAAGATCCCAGGCCTTGATACAATAATCAAGTGATTGTCTCACGGCCTTCCATTTACTGCGTAGCCACGCGGTATCGCCGGATAATTGCCAGTCACGGTAGATGCGGATGATGCCACCGAGTTGACCATCGGCAGCAGCATGAAAGCGTTTTTCGAAGGGATTGCTAAATGGTAAATTGGCGCGGAAATGCTGAAAGCCATCGTCTTCTTGTGATGGTCCAAATTCAATATCACGCATGCCACGTTCTAAGTGAGGGAATAAAAAGGCGAGGGCTTGAGCATAATTATACACGTGGGTGCAGGAGCCGTTACAGCAACCGGCATCATCGTGACAGCCCTCCCAGCCCCAGAGGCGACCTTCTTCATCGCGTAAAAAACTTGGTGATTTAAAAATAGCCAAATTGCGCGATGCCGAGCAGCAAAAAACAGCAGGCATGTCATTGACGTGAATGGCTTCGCAAAAAGCGAGGCTCCGTGCACGAAAATCATCTATATGTTTGACAACATGATTGGTGAGTGCGGTATGCGATTTAAAGGCACTGGCATACCAGGTTCTTACTAAATCACCGACTCGTTTCCAGGCACGAAATTGCGGCGTATACCAGGTCATAAGCACAGTAATCTTTTTTGATTCGCCGGCTTTAAGCGTAAGGTTTGTGCCAACGCTCGCGCCGGCATCGTCACGATCGCCGTGCGAAGAACGTTCAGGGATGCTGCCATTTTTAATGCTGTCCCAAAGGGCGACGCGTTTATCAAACCAACCACTGCGAAACCAGCCGCAGTCTACCTGTGTATTGTCAACACCATGCAGGGTCACGCCAATCGATGAGGCGAGGGCTAGTGCACGTTCTTCGTTTTTACTTTGTTCTTGGGGTTCACAGCAACCACTGCCCGGGCAACAGCTTGTTGCTTGGTCGTCGCTGGCGTAGGGCGTGGCTTCCAATTGAAAACCATGTTTAAGCGCACGCGCATCACTATAGCAGTGGGTATCCTTAGTGCCGAGAAAATTTTCAATGTGATAAGCAAAAACAAAGTCTTGCGTTTCGTTGCTGGTATTTTTTATCTCGTATTCCAAAACTGCGAGCGGTAAGCCTGAGGCTTGATCATCGCCTGGAATAAATGGGCTCCACGCTGTGACTTGTGCCTGTAATGGTGCATTATCATCACGGAGCTCTAATTGTGCAAAGGGGAAAGCCGCACGATAATCGCTGTGAGGAAAGCAGGGCAGTCCATAATGATTGCCGCGTCCACTGCCGCTGCCATTAAATGCAGTGCCGTGGGATTGCGTGACTTTGTGGTAGGGAACTTGGCCCTGCAGTACGCGTGTATATTTGGATTTAGCGCAGTGAATACTGGCGAACATAACCGGGTCATTAAACATATCGGGGTGATGTTTAACGGCGACACTTTCTAAGGCGCCATTATGTGCAAAGGAAACCATGCCCGCGCCAAGACCGCCAAGGGGTAGGCTGCAATGTGCTGCGTCTGTGCCGTAGCTTTTGAGAAAATCGATACGCATAAAACTGCTCCTGTGCCAGCAGTATATGGATGGGCAGTGTGGATAACCATAGAGCAATCGGATAAAACATAGCAATTTAAGCATATCCATTAACTGAGTAACGGACTCATATATTGTGTAAGTAAATTATATAACAGTGCTTACGTGTATTTACTTAACGGTGGACCTGCGTTTGACGATGATACCATTATGAGCATGGATCCCTTTTCTCGGCAACATGGTGTTGCCCCCGTCTTTGAAGAGCTAGCCGGACAATTGCGGATTGAGGCCGATCACGCGATTGCTGGTGTCTGGGAGCAGCGTTGGGAAGGACGTAATCGGATTCCGCACAACCGTTTATTTTGTGTCTATGGCCCAGCACAAGCAGGTAGCATTGCCTGGGGTGA
>CBDUFM010000493.1:0-3258 GCA_965366325.1 uncultured bacterium | reverse complement strand
CCATCTTCCATCTCAACAAATGCACGGATTTCACTATTCAACGTTTTGCCATGACAATCGCCAGCATACCCATTAACAATCTCCGTTTCACAGTGACCATAAATTGGCGCGCCATATGGAGTCTTAACCCACATCTGGGTGGTCGTATTGGGCTTATGACCGGTAAAAATAAACGCACCATTATGACGATGAATTGCAAGATTTGCCGAACGTTGACTTTGATCCAAACGCGATTGCTTCACATCCCAAGCAAAATCTGCGAGTAAATAACGCAGCCAATCATAGCCGATACAGCGAATCCATGGCTGATCCCAAAATGGCTCCAATGCATTAACCTGCGCATCAAAATGTGAGGTCCCACGTAACCACGACACGTGCGCACCATTACCCAAGCTATGACTCAAGGCATAGATGCGCTGTTGACCATCCTGCGACGCGATCACGCGGGCATCGCCATCCTCACAGGTGCTAACATGCAAACCACCATCACTCTCAAGCGCGCGGTGCATAAGTTTGCGCTGTGACGGGCTAACTTCCTGCAATTCCGTTTGGTTATACATA
The DNA here is from genome assembly GCA_965366325.1 of uncultured bacterium. Taxonomy (GTDB): domain Bacteria; phylum Planctomycetota; class UBA11346; order UBA11346; family UBA11346; genus JANQLF01. Next base: position 2,697 of record CBDUFM010000493.1, on the reverse strand, counting down.
CCGACCGACTCCAACATCGGGTCCTGACTGGTCGGCATTTTTGTTTCTCGCTTAAATCGGTCCCCTTCTATGGAAACAGATACATCAAATTCACCACTCAAAGAATTCGCAATAGTCACGCCCAATAAGGCGTGCAAGCGTGGATCAGCTTTAGCCATATTACCGTAGAACAACATTTTACTGCGCGAATCTGCGAGCGCAGCAATCACCGCAGCAGACAAAGCCCAAGCAGCATCAGGGACAGGGATAACAAATACGGCATCAGGCAATGCAGCCTTGGCCTGTAATTCAACAAACACAGAACTACTCATAACCGTGTTTACGGGCGCACCGGCATCAATTGCCTTACACATATACCAATCATTAAAAAATGGCGCGTCTAAATGCTGGGCGTCAGCATGTAATTCGTCATGATATTCTGAATGCGGGTACACCCAGATAATTGGACCAGCCTGATCTGCACGCTGTGCGACTGCTTGATTTAAATGCGGAATAACATCATCAGCTTCCTCTACCAGCAATTCACCCTTGTGGGTATCAACAGTCAGCAGCGCAATATTATTCGGTGTCGCTACCGAACCGTCACGATTGACACGCGAAACCGACATCGGTACATACATATCAAATGGCTGCTTGTTATAATAGTCATACCAAGCATTACATTCAAACCATGGATCATTGAGGTAAAAGCGGAATAAGATGTCATCCGTCAACGGCTCAGCGATGCGCGACAAATAGCTTGCCATCTCAAGTCCAAGTGCACGCGAACCCCATGGCGGATTACATGGGGGCGCTAGGACCTTACCAATACGGTGGACTTCATCATGTGAAGCACCATCCGTTGCGATATCCATACCGACCGTAAAATTAGTACCACGCACTTCTATCGGGGCCTGTGGGCAAGCCCCACGAAAATCTGACCAGAAAGTGCATAGTGCCGTTAATTCACGCTTCGCGATCCCTGGATTAAATTTATCGCCATCAAATACCTCGCCGCGATAGCCCCATGGAAAATGTGAATACGCAAAACCATTTGAGAACCAGATATAATCATAACCAAGATCTTGCACACAACGGGTAAATTGTTTACCCAAGAAGGTTCCAAAGCTACAGCCTTCAGGGATGCCGTTTGGAAAACCCGCATACACGCGTTCATCTGCGTGCAACGATGCCTGATGAGTCATAAAGTGCATCATTGCCGGAGATTTTTTACGCTGATCGGGTGTCATCACTTCCGGATGTAAATGCACCTTGAATCGCGATGGCGCAAATTCTGGACCGGGATCTATTGTTGCGCCAACCAAGACCTGCTTGCCATACATGTCCTGACCAAGTTCCTTGAAGCAGTGAATGATTTTCTGCAAATGAGTAAAACAAATCCGTGGCATCTCATCACGATAGGGCTGCGCCTGATGGATCTTATAATGACGATTATCAGGGTCATAAAGGTCATCATTATAATTACAAAATCCGACCTGATTACCCCAAATTAACTCATCATCCAGATTTCCACGCCACTCATAAACTTCATTGCCCTCACTAACCCACAACAAAATTTTTATTTTCTCGGCGCTTACAATTAATCGACGCCAGTTCGCTAACAACAATTGACAGGTTGCTCGAATCCCCGTATCGGAAACATCTATAAATGGCTTTAAACTCGTCTCTAAACTGACTGCGTTTAATGGTGCGCTTAATTTTGACATGCGTTCCCCGCCCAGTGCAGAAATGCACTGCTTTTAAAAATGAACCTACAACTGCTTATATTAAATTAAGGATGTTTTAGACGGCACCCTGCGCTGCTTTATCTGTGACACTGCTATGTTTATTGTTCACCAGCAACTCCAAAAAATTGTTCAGAAATGTACTCGGCGTGCTCAAAGAGACGTGCTAGCATTAACGTGCGCTTTCTCGGCGATACGCGAGCGATGGGCGCACTACAACCTAAAGCCAAGCGACAGCTACCGTGTTTATCAAAAATAGGTACGGCAAAGGCATCAATACCTTGAGCCGCAACATTAATCGACTCAGAGTACCCTTGATGACGCACTTGATTTAAATCACTGAGCAATTCGTCAGCAGTACTTGGTGTATTCACACCAAGTTCACCCAAAGGCTCTTGCTCGGCATAGGCACGAATCAATGCATTCTCTTCATGCGCTAATAAGACCTTCCCAATTGCCAAACAATGCGGATGGTCCAAAAATTGTTCTTTATATTCAACGGCTAATGGCTGGTCCGGACTGCACCAATGTATAATGCCAACGCGGTTCCCCTGCAGTGAACCGGCTAGTGCAGTTTCACCAAAATCAGCAACAATATCTTCGACAGCCTCGCGACATAAGGTCGCTAAGCGATCATTATTATTCACGCTATTGGCAAGACCCATCACAGCGAAACCGATGCGATAACGACGGGCCTGCAAATCGAAGTCCAAAAACCCCATACGCGCTAAGGTTTTTAAAAGCGCCTGCGCAGTCGGAACTTTTAGTCCGACATCGCGAGATAATTGGCGTACGCCAACACCATCCGGATAATTGGCCACTTCATTGAGTAAGGTTAAAGCGCGCGTCACTGACTGTACCATGTTCACTCCTCCTGAACGAAGCAGGCAGTATTATCTGATAACACGTGTTATCAACGATAAAACAGAGGATAGTCAAGGCGCTTTCCATTACCATACACTTATTCCAGTTT
>CBDUFM010000492.1:0-3269 GCA_965366325.1 uncultured bacterium | reverse complement strand
GTTGAAGAGTTATTACCAGATGAACAGTCGCCGCGATTTCTCAGCCGTGATGAAGTCCCTGCTATTTATCGATCCTGTGCTTTGCCGGCTGGTACCATCTTTTTAGGTTGTGAAATGGAGCTCGCTGCTGGTGACCCAGCGACATTACGCCAGCAGGGCAGCGCATTGAAACAGGCTAAGGCGGCAAGTCAGCCACTAGCTGCGAAAAGTGCGGGTTGTATATTTAAGAATCCCAGCAGTGATTTGGCCGCTGGTCAAGTTATAGATCAAATGGGCTTAAAGGGTCTCGCTATTGGTGCTGCGCGTGTCAGCGATATTCACGGAAATTTTATTGTAAATGACGGCGATGCATCGGTAAGCGATGTGTGTAATTTAATTCAATTGGTGCGACAACGGGTTTGGCAAGAACGCGGAGTTGTACTTGAATTAGAGGTGCAGACATGGCATTGTCCTGAAGCCTTACAACGGCATCCCAAAGAAATAGCGACGTAGAGAAGAATGGCATGACAATGAACCATCAATTGATGCAGAGTCTGGTTTGGGGATGTGAGGGAGCACTATGAGTTTATTAGTTGATGTCATCATGGGCGGCCCCAGTGGTGAAGCACCAGTCAGTCGTCGTAGTGGACGCGCCATTGCCGCGGCATTAGAGGCTGCTGGCTGTGACGTTAAATCCATTGATATTCAAGAGAGCCTCGATCCTGCTGAACTGCGTGCGGGTGCTATTGCATTTAATATTGTGCACGGCAGCTATGGTGAAGATGGGCAATTACAACGTTTGTTAGATGAGGCTGGGGTTTGTTATGTTGGGTCAGATGCAGCCGTGAGTGCATTATGCATTGATAAAACCAAGACAAAATCAGTGCTCAAACGAAATCATTTACCAGTTCCGGCTGGGATGCAGGTATCTCTCAAAAAGGTTTTTGACCCACGAACCTTGAAAATGGAAACGCTGACTGGATTGGTTCTCAAGCCAGCTGTTGGCGGCAGCTCTTTGGGCTTACATATTATCCCAAGCCCAAGCTTTATCTTACCAGCCATTGAAGAGATTATCAAAAATCTAGGCCCTATTGATATCATTATTGAAGAGTGCATCGATGGTCCAGAGTACACAGTCGCTCTGATTGAGGATGAACAAGGCGTACGTGCCTTGCCGCCCATTTGTATCACCGCTAGCGAGGGGCGTTACGATTTCGAGGCAAAATATAATCGAGATGATACAGACTATAAGATCATCGCAGACGCTGCGTTGGTGCATAAATTGCAAGATCTTGCTGAGCGCAGTTATACGGCCTGCGGCTGTCGTGATTTGGCGCGTGTTGATATTATGCAGGCCCAGGATGGTAGTTTTCGTATCTTAGAGATTAATACGCTCCCCGGATTCACTGATCATAGTTTGGTCCCCAAGGCTGCTGCTGCTGTGGGGATGAATTTCCAACAATTATGTTTGCATTTAGTGCAACAAGCAGCACAACGTATGGAGGCCTGTCATGAAAAATAGTTATGTATCTTACAATGCGGTTGATGAAATTGATGCTGGTGCCTATGATGACAGCGAGGCCATCGTTAGTGCGGCCAATAAAAAGCGTAAAGCGGCTGAAAAAGAGCCGTTAACCAAGAAAAGAGCGCAATTGTCTGCAACTATTGATGATGTGAAGCCGTCCACGCGTAAGCGTAAGGCTAAGACCCCAAAATCAGCAGCGAGTACCAAACCAAAATCTAAGGCCAAGGCAAAAGCCAAGCCCAAGACTAATCCCAAAACTAAGGCTAAGCCGAAGACAACGCCAAAATCAGCGGCAAATAAGAAAAAACAAGCGATGGACCTGTTGATGAGTTCACCGGGTTTAATTACCCGCGGTGTGCATGCAGGCTTGCGTGGCTTTGATGCTGTTGGCACCGGCGCGCAGCGTATGAGTTTATCGGCATGGGCGGGCGTTGCAGCAGCGATCATGATGATCACCGTAACTATTTTGGCATGGACCAAAACGCCTGAGCCAGCCAAGATTCCCTTTGCATGGTCCTCATTTCAGGTAGTGACGGATAACGAGCAGCGTTTGCCAGACAGCATCTGGCGTGCCTACGTCAATAAGTACCCGCAGATTAAATCGTGGATTGTCAAAGATGGCCAAAAGTCCTTCTTTAAAAATCCCTCACAAGATGAATTAGCAGATTTTGCGGCTTATTTAGATAAGCAGAATACCATTGCGCAGGTCAATGATATTAAATTGAGCTATGTCAGTAAAAAATCACACTTACAGCGTGCGATGTATATTAATGTCACTTTGCGTAGCCCAGAGATGCCAGTTATTCTTGCCAATGGGCAAAAGGCCTGGGTGGATGCAGAGGGTGTCTTGTTGCCAGGTGTCATGCCGGTGCGTGAAGCGTATCAGGATCGTCCCTATATTCGCGGTATTGAAAATAACCCACAAGCTTTGACTGAGGTCTTATCCTTTTGGGATGAGCTTGAAGAGGTCATTGAATCTGATTTGATTTCAAACATCTATCTTGATCGCGTTATGCAGCGCAGCACAGATGGTCGTGAATTACAGCGCGGTATTGTTCTCGTCACCAAACAGGGCACCCGGATAAACTGGGGTCGCATTGGCGATGAGCGTTTTGGTTTGAATCATGGTGACAAAATTAGAAATTTACTGCGTACCTTGAAAAGCCAAGGTGATTTGCGTAAGACACAGGTGATTGATGTGCGTCACAGTGACCCAAAGTATATTCTTAGCCACGGATCTTAATCTAGTTTTACATGAGCGCCGCACCACATGAGTGTTTAGTTCTAGTTCATATCTCCAGCCAACAGGTTGCCGCAACGGTGGCCTGGCGGCAGCAAGATGGTACGGAACGTGTCGTTGCGCATAAAGTTATCTTGTGTGAGTGGTATCAGCTGAGTGAACGCGCTCGGCGCCAAGCCTTATTTGAATCGATTAGCCAATCGTGTGCGTCTGCTGGCGTGCAACCACTGTCTGTTTTTGTGTGCATGAGTGATGAAAGTGTGCGTGCAAATTTTGCCGTCGGTTACGCAGATCTCGGTGAAACGATGCGCCTGCGTGGGGAAGAATTGAGTCTGGCCTTGCAGCGTGCCGCTGAGCAACCAATTGGCGTTGATCGCGAAGTTTTGCATGCGCTCCCACAGCGTTGGGAAGTGCGTGATCACAATGGTGAGCGCGAAGTTGAAAATGCACTAGGCGAATACGGTAGCCATTTAACCTGTCATGTCTTATTGGTAACGGCCAATCGCCGTATCCGTAATGAAATGT
>CBDUFM010000491.1:0-3269 GCA_965366325.1 uncultured bacterium | reverse complement strand
CCGTTGATGTTGCTGACGGCCCAGCGGCCGTGCTGGGTAAGGCGGAATCCGCCGAGAGTCTCCAGCGTGCGATTGCTAGCCTGCCCTTAAAACAACAAGAAGTCCTGCGTTTGAAATTTCATGAAAACATGAGCTATCAAGCAATTGCTGACATAACGGGCCTGACGGTGACGAATGTCGGTTTTATTTTGCATACGGTGTTGAAGTCCCTGCGTAGCAATCCGCATATACAAGGAGTCTCAGCATGAGTATTTCTCCAGATGACCCACGTTTAACTACATACGCACTTGGCGAATTAAGTGAATTAAAAGCTGAGGAAATTACCGAGATTGAAGATGGCATTGCAAATGATCCCTTAGTTGCTGCCGAGATTGATGCGCTGCAAGCGAGCGCGCAATTCATGCAAGCGAGCTTTGCCGCTCAAGCAGCAACACATTTACCACAGGAGAAAAGGAGCGAGCTGATTAAAAGGAGTACGTCGAACACCGTTCCGTGGATGGCAATTGTCGGGACTTTGGCTGCAGCAGGTATAGTAGTCGGACTATTGTTGCCGAGCATCAGCAGTGCAAGTATGTCTAGTAATCATGCTCGTGATGAAGCTTTGAAGCAGTATGATTATACTGGGTCTCTTGGTAGTGAGCCTCCAATGCGTATTTCAGCCCTTGTTGATGAGGATTACTCGACACCAATAATTCAATCAGATAATTACAACAGCATCCAAGAAAGTGGCTTCAAATCCCTGCGCATAAAAGGCAATGATTTCTCAACCTTTAGCATTGATGTCGACACCGCTAGCTACAGTGACATGCGCAGCCATTTAACCCAGTACAATCGTTTGCCACAGGCGAATGCCATTCGCATTGAAGGGATGATCAATTATTTTGATTATCAGTATGCTGGGCCGTCCGCTGATAGCGCGCATCCCTTTCGTTACCACGTTGAGTCGGCTGTTTGTCCTTGGAATAAACAAAATCGCTTAATGCGCATCGGGGTGCAGGCCAAGCGCATTGCGAAGGCAGATCGCCCGCCAACAAACCTCGTGTTTTTAATCGATGCCTCCGGATCAATGGGTAGTCATAACAAAATGCCATTGTTAAAAAATGCGTTTAAGATGTTGGTCAAGCAACTCGACGAACGCGATAATGTGGCGATCGTAGCCTATGCAGGCGCCTCGGGCTTGGTCTTGCCGATTACCAACGGCACAGAGAATCATAAAATATTAAATGCTTTAGATCAATTGCGCTCAGGCGGTTCGACTAACGGTGCCGGTGGGATTCAGCAAGCTTACGCCGTGGCTCAGCAGATGTTTAATAAAGATGCCGAGAATCGTGTGATCTTGGCAACTGACGGCGATTTTAATGTCGGCATCAGTGATCAGGATTCTTTGATTGCTTTGATTAAAGAAAAAGCGCAGCATGGCATATTTTTGAATATCCATGGTTATGGGATGGGCAATCGCAAAGATGGGACTATGGAATTAATGTCAAACAATGGCAACGGTACCTATGCCTACATCGATACTAATCGCGAGGCACAAAAAGTTATGGTCGATGACATTACCGGCTCTTTGGTCACCGTGGCCAAGGATGTAAAAATTCAGTGCGTGTTTAATCCACAGCATGTTGCTGCTTGGCGCTTAATCGGTTATGAAAATAGAATCTTAGCCAAAGAAGATTTTAAAGATAATAAAAAAGATGCTGGAGAAATTGGTGCCGGACATAACGTGACCGCGCTTTACGAAATAGTGCCACGCGGTGTGCAGGTGCCTGAGCCAGATGTGGATCCCAATCCGTTTATCGATAATGGCGAAGCGCCACAGCCACAGCAGGTAGATCCAGACAAGCCAATTATTCCCGCATGGTTGCAGTTGCGCCTGCGTTACAAACAGCCGCAGGGCGCTGTGAGTACGCCCTTGGTGGAAGATGTAATCGTCAACGAAAAGAGCTTCGACAGCGCAAGTGAAGATTTCCGCTGGGCTGCCAGTGTCGCTAGCTTTGGTATGCTGCTCAAAAAATCGCCGCATGCGGGCAGCAATAATTGGGATGAAACCATCGCCATGGCCAAACAAAGTCGCGGCGCAGACGAAAAAGGCCTCCGCGCCGAATGCATCCGCCTCATGGAAATGGCACGTAATATGCAGTGAGCTGACTCTCTGGTGATTTAATGGTGGGTGAGGCTATAAATAAAAACCCCTCGTCTAAAGAGGCGAGGGGTTTTCTTTATGTGTTCCTATTGCCACTGTTTAATCGGTGCTGCTCGTAGTAATCAGTTTTCCACGGGTGACGCCGATGACGAAGTAAGCAAAGGCGAGGGTGCCAACAAGGAAGATGCCGTCCCCGACGATCCGCATCCAGCGCAGTCCTTCAATTAAATCGGAGTTCATGAATTCTTCGCTACGTGCAACCCAGAGTCCTTCTTGAATGCTCGTCCATGCTTGGAGTAAGCCGATGGGGAGCAAGCTGAGTAGAATCATGAGTGCGAGTCCGATATTCATTGACCAGAAGGAGAATTTAATCCAGCGATCCATCCATTCACCTTCGGGTTTTAAGCGCCTGAGGATGAACAGAACTAAGCCGAGGCTTAATAATCCGTAGACACCAAAGGTAGCAGCGTGCGCATGCACTGGGGTTAGATTCAGGCCCTGCACGTAGAAGAGTGCAATCGGAGGATTAATTAAGAAGCCAAAGATACCTGCACCAACTAAATTCCAAAATGCGACGCCGGTGAAAAACATGATCGGCCAACGGTAGCGCGCCATCCAGGTTGTTTGATGTTGCTGTGACCAGTTCTCTTTTGCTTCCAGGCCGACTAAGACTAGGGGAACAACTTCGAGTGCACTAAAGCATGCGCCAATAGCCATGATGGAAATCGGAGTCCCAGAGAAGTAGAGATGATGGAAGGTTCCGGGAATGCCGCCCAAGAGGAAGATCGTGGAAGAGGCGATGCAGGCTCTGGTTGCCATTTGTTGCGTAATTAATCCGAAGCTGCGGAAGATAAAGGCTATGGCGACGGTTGCGAATACTTCAAAGAAGCCTTCAACCCACAGGTGGACAACCCACCAGCGCCAGTATTCCATAATCGTTAAGTTGGTTTTTGCACCGTAGAATAAACCTGCGCCATAAAATAATCCGATCGCCGTTGCAGCACCTGTGAATAGAATTAAGAGGCTTTTATCCTCGCTGACTTTCAGTGCAGGGACAATGGCGCGTAACATTAAAACTAGCCAAAGAATTAAACCAATGAGTAAGGCAATCTGCCAAATACGACCT
>CBDUFM010000490.1:0-3274 GCA_965366325.1 uncultured bacterium | reverse complement strand
GCAAGTTGCTTGCTGTTTAGGGATTGAAAAAACTTAGGAAATAAACTACAGGTGATCTTCATGCGATGTGCTCCAACATTGCTTCGGTAATGAGTGCCTTGGGCGCAGCGCCATTTAAGTATGCGCGTATATCATCGACGCACTGTGCACCCATGCGTTGACTCGGTGGTCCTGCAATATGCGGGGTGATAAAACAATTAGCAAGTTGCAGCAGCGGATGATTGTCGGGTAGGGGTTCTGGTTCGGTGACATCGAGAAAGGCTGTTAATCGACCACGTTTTAATTCCGCTTGCAGAGCATGTTGATCAATGCACGGGCCACGGCTGCTGTTAATAAGCAACGCGTGATCAGGTAATGCTTGGAAGCATGCTTTATTGAGGAGGTGATGGGTCGCATCTAATAACGGCGTGTGAATGGTCACGATGTCTAATTGCTGACACATGCGGACGATATCTGTATGCTGCGTAACCTGTAATTCCCGTGCTTCGGCCGGTGTGCAATAGGGGTCATAAAGATGGACCTGCGCACCGCTGTTGTGTAAGCGTTGTATAACTTGTTTACCAACTGCGGACGCGCCAACGACACCAACATGACTACGGAATAAAGTGCGCACGCTTTGCTTATCTGCCTTTTGCTGTGCTTGGCTAAGACGCATATTAAAATAGCGACGTTGCCCGAGTAACATTATGCCGTGCACCATTTCTGCGACATCGGCAGCAATCGCATCTTTGACGGATGCAATCTGTAACGGATGTCCAGCCAGATGGGGGCCGAACATATGTTTGACGCTGCCGGCGACATGCTCCCAGAGTTTGAGATTGGGGCAGGCCTCAATGAGCGCGGGCATACCTGGGTGGGGACTGCCCCACGAGCCAATGGCGATTGCACAATCTTGTAAGAGGGCAGCGGCTGTTTCGGGGCTGGGGTTTTCGCAGCCATTGTAGATCAGTAACTCGCCCAAGTCCTGTAGGGCTTCGAGGTCTTGGGGGCTAAATAAGCGCTGGCGCAGCTCATCACGTATCAGTAGGCCGATTTTCATTCCTATCTCCTGTATGTCATATTACCCTTTTAAAATGCCATATACATGGAATAATGAGCACATAATATGTCAAAATCAAAACTACCATCTGCAGAACACGTGCCAGCTCCGTTACGCGTCTTGTTCGCACAGCGTCAGAATACCAAGCAGTCGTACCCAGCTGCACCGGGCGCGGTCTTGCCACGTGGTAGTCAGCATGCGCATCCGTTTTGGCAAATGGATGTTTTATACAGCGGTGAAACGCGCTTGGAATTAGGACAAGAGCAGCGTGCCTGTCCGGCTGGAACGGTGGTGTGGATTCCGCCGCAAACAGTGCATCGCTTTAGCTACCTTAAAAAACCATGCGCATTTTTATCGGTTAAATGCGAAGTGCAGACGAATCCACAGGCCCCCTTGAGCTTGAGTGCCTTAAGTGGTCCAGTGCAGGACTTAATTAATTGCATTGATGCATTATTTGGACCTGATTGTCGACCAGCAAAGCGTGAATCGCGTGCCATAAATGGTCTGCTCGCAGCTTTATTTTGTTTGTGTTATGACGATCAGCAGGAGACGCAGCCGAGGGGTACGCTTATCCCAGCTTGGCTATTAGAGGTGCATCAGCATATTCAGGCCGTTTGTGGTGTGGGGCTGCGGGTGGCAGATCTTGCACAAACGGCGCATGTATCGACGACACACCTGTCGCAGCAATTTCAGAAACATTATCATGTAGGCATAAAAACGTTTATTGATGAGCAACGTTTGGCACGCGCAAAAGAATTATTACTGTATGCGGATGCCAGTATCAGTGAAATTGCCTATCAATTAGCTTATCCGGATGTGTTTTGTTTTAGCAAATTTTTTAAAAAATGTACAGGTTTTAGCCCGCGTGCGTTTCGTCAGCATGCGCATTGCTGAGGCTAGACTAATGCTGATTTGTAATACCTAAATGTGGCTTAGTATAGGGGACTGATGAATCAGGCTACATTCCCACTCGAGTTTATGGACGGTTGTACAGTAACGGATCGTTGTCAGCCAGGCTTAGTTGGTCATGAGCAGCTCTGCTTGGGCTGGTGCCATGAAGGGACGGGTACGCTTGCTGTAGCTGGTCGTTTATTCAATTTTAAGCCACGCACGCTTATGCTATTTGCACCACATGAGCATTATTACGCATGCAGTACGCGGGGAAATATTTCCATCTGGAGTTTTATTTCTATTGACATGCCAACGCTACTGCGTGGACAGGTGCCTGAGCAACAGTTGCTAGCGATGGATGATTTGCGCGGACCGCGTTTTAATCATGTTTTAAATGAGCGATCCGAGCGCGCATTATGTAAATTGGTTTCGCAAATGGTTGGAGAATTGCGTTTGAAGCAGGGTGATTATCAAGAAGCACTGCGGCGCCTGTGTAAGACCTTAGCGGTATTGCTCAAACGCTTGTCTGGTCGTCTTACTGATGAGGACGCTGTGTATATTTGGAAAACGCAGATGCAATTACTTCAGCCCGCCTTAGCGATGATTGCGGCGCATAGTGCAGCGGACCCACGTTTGGAAGATTTGGCTGCGGCGTGCAAGCTGGGCCTGAGTCAGTTTAATCAGCAATTTTATCAAAGCATCGGGTGTTCGGCCAGAGATTTTATGCTGCGTTCGCGTTTACATTATGCGGCGGATATGTTGCATAATGCACAGTATAGTATTGAAGAAATAGCGGCACATGCAGGGTTTATTGATCAAAAGGTATTTGAACAGATCTTTGAAGGCCATTTTGGTGAAACAGCACAGGCCTGGCGAAAGAGGCCCTCATGAAGAAGCAGCTGCTGTATGCCGTTATTTTTGTGACGGTGGTCGGTGCCGCTGTTATCCATGCTTGGCGCGCTTACCCGCAGCTGCCTGAGCACATGGCGACACATTTTAATGGTGCTGGTATTGCCGACGGCTGGGGAGAGCGGGACTCGTTTTTCTTTATGGAAATGCTGGTTGGTATTGTACTCGCGCTCCTATTTGCAGGCATTGCTATTGGCGTGCGTTTGTTGCCAATCCACTTCGTTCATGTGCCGTATAAGGCTTACTGGTTGTCTGAGGAGCGTCGTGCTGCAAGTCTAGCCTTTCTTACACAGCGTTTTTTAATGCTCGGAATCATAAGTTTTGTTTTTTATATTTTATTAAATCAAGAAATATTTAAGGCGAATCTACGTAACCCGCAAAGATTGAGCGGTGATTTCACGGTGACCTTAATCGCCTATGCTGTATTTGTGTTGT
>CBDUFM010000489.1:0-3276 GCA_965366325.1 uncultured bacterium | reverse complement strand
GTGCTGAGCCAAAGCGTCCACTTAAATCAATGAAAACATGGTACCTGCAAACCTGTGCTTATTTAAAGATGAAGCCGCGTTATGATCAATGGCTTTGGCAACAACGCATTGATGATTATTTTTTGGAGCAGTTGGGTTATGCCGCTACGATAGAGGGCTGGGTAGATTTTGCACGTCGTGAGTTAGATCTACCTGTACGTATTGGGCGAGGTGTGCACAGCATCACTAGAGATGAATTTATGGATGCCATAGATGATAGAGCAGGATTTGGTAGTCATGGATTTAAGGATCTTGGACTAGTTTTACTAAAAGATGCGCAGGGCTTTGTTCTTGAGCAGGTTGGAGCGGATGAAACCAATCCAGGCATTCTTTTGCATCTGGATCTCGGTGCTGCATCGGTAGCGGATATACTTGTTGTGCTTAATGGTCAGCTGCGTCGCCGTGGTTTAGCGACTATACAACTGAACAAGGCCTTGGCTAAGCGTGTGTCCGAACGTCAAATAGATCTATCGTATAAAGATGTAGATTGGCTTGCGCTTGTGGAGAATTTGGCGTTTGAATTAGACGCGCAAATAACAATCACGACGTCATCGATCATGTTGCATTGACTGGTGCAACATCGTTATTTTTTACAAATACAGCTGCTGGTTTTTTCCCGGTTTTGCACTGTGTAATGCCTTAACTAACGCATTGCCGATACCCGGTCCATAGAGCCAGGTTGCTTGGCTGCAACTCATGATTCGTTCATGCGCAGTTTTCCGTGGGAATAGAAAATCTTTTATATGGCCAAAAGGCGGTAAGCGTCTTTTACTGCGTTCTCTGCGCGCTAAGCTATCTTGCAGACTGCGTAATGCGGATTCGAGAGATTGAACACCGCCGTGCTGGCGTCGTTTGAGATCTGCATCGCTGATGGATAGAGCTTTGAGTTTACGCAGTTCTTCTTCAATGGACTTGCTATGTTGTAGGATCAGTTGCGCCTCAGCTTCACTACTGCTTAGGGGGGGGATCGGACTGTCGACGTTTATGTCCTGTGCTTGGACGCCCCATGCTTCAATCTGTCGTGCAAGCCATGGTGGAATGAGGCTCATGTGTTGGCGAGGAATAAAACGTGGCAGTGGTACATTAAATTCTTGATAGATAGGACCAAGAAAGGCGTGGTAGTGCAATTCCCCGGGACCGCCAATGAAGCCAAGGCCGGGTAGACACATTTGTTGAATTATGGGTCTTAATGCAGCACCGCTGCTGATATGATGTTCGCTAACATTTAAATTTTTCTCCCAGCTATGCTTTTGCCGTGCATCTAGATCTGGAATGGCGTTGCGCCCAGTTTTCAAATCAAGAAAGAGTGGCGGCGTTTTGAGATGGCCATTAAAGCTATCGCTAAAGCCGGCATCCATAATCTCTTTGCGTCGATTAGCGAGGGCAAGACTCGGCCAGTGATCAATGAGTGGAATGACTTTATCTTGCCACAGTGGGCGCAGGTGATGTGCTTGTATGCAGACCAATCCGTGTTCAGCAAATATTTGACTGAGGAAGCGGCAGGTCCAAGCACTGGTGCTTTCATCATCACATGGTTTCAATTTTAAAAACCAAGAACGACCGAGGCTTTTGCCAAATAATTTATCTAAGTGATCAAGTAAGAGTGGCCACCACGTGGAGGCCGATTGAAAATGTAGACTCGCTCCAGGTTGATCGAAGGCACTTACCACGCGCTGTACCTGTCCGTCACGACTTATTAAATCGGCGTGATTACATTCACCTTCGTCGTGGTCTTCACTAGCGCACCAAAAAATAGGAACAACCGTCATCTGTAATTGGCGCAAACGTTGACAACTGACAATGGCCTGCGCAGCTTTAATTAATGTATACAGGGGGCCGCCACCCAAGGCAGGTTGCTGACCACAGATAATTGCCATGCAATCATTTTTTTTGAGTAGCTTGATATGTTGCTGTGTGGCTGGGCTACTGTTGTATTTGCTTGCCTGTTCGCTTAAGATTTTGTAGAGTTTTTCGCGAGGCCATTTGTGGGAGCTACCTGGCCAGTTTTCCAGTGCTTCGAGCGTTGACCACGGACCACCAAACCAACTGTTGACCTGTTCATTTCCGGCGAGATATGCTGACAACATGTTTCTATTCATGACTGCGAACGCCTGAGTGCAAGCCTCTGTTTGGCTTTGGGTGTCGGTTCATGGTGGTATCGCAGCGACTGCGTGTATCCTGTTTTGCTATGCACATGAAAACTATCGTACGCTCCTTCTTGGCCAGTTCTATGTTCTGTCTCCTTACGTGTCTGTCGAATGTGAGCATTTCAGCAGCAGAAGATGCCGTAAAAACACCAGCTGCCACTGTAACTGAAACCCCAGTTCCGGCAGTCGAGCAAGCTGATGCTATTGTTGAGGGTGGCGAAAAACCGCTCAATACGGCAGCCCTAGAAGAGATTCCGCCAATTGACACTACCGGCTGGCCAGAAAGTCCGTCGAAAGTACCGGGAAAATATATTTGGGATGAACCGGCATTTACGCATTGGCCAAGTGTTATTTATCGCAATGAAGACCGTAATACGGCCTTTATGATTCATAATAAATACAGTAAGCGTGGGAACCTTGTGGAAGGGAGCATTGGTTGGCCGCCTGGCGAACAGCGTGCCTTTACCTTACCGGCTCAAGAAGACGCCTTACGTGTCAGTGGCTTAACGCCCTTACCAAAGGCCCCTGGAACGCACATAGCCTTGCTCCAATTGGGTGAGCAGCCCTTGGAACTGCAGCTGCGCGTAGTGGATGTCGATGACGCATGGCCACATAAGGCTCTGCGCAATGGTTTTCCCGTTGACGAGCAGGGGGTTCCCGTGGTCTTGCGGATTGAACGACCTGAGTCTCAGGCGGGTAGAAACAGTGGTATTTTAGACGCCTTCGGCCAACGGCCTGATGGCCCTGCTGTCCTCATTGGTGACCCTTTGACGGCCTTAGGGACGGACAGCTGGGCAGGTTTAGACGCAGAGCGACTCGAAGCGACTGATCAGCGTTACCCACAACATGCCGTTTTAGTGGCTCTAGCCGCAATGCAGGCACCGTGGCCACGGACTTTGATTTATAGCCCAGGCAACCAAGTCCTGTTCGCACGCAGCTGGACACATGAAGAAGAGCGTATTTTGCAGGCCATAGAGCAGCGCTGGCAAGCTCTTAAAGTCATGCCCAAACTAGTCTTAGCTCTACCTCCGATACCTGTACAGGCGTATTTGAAGCAGCAGGCTATCGAACGACGTCAGCTCTTACGGCG
>CBDUFM010000488.1:0-3284 GCA_965366325.1 uncultured bacterium | reverse complement strand
ATCACCAGACAACAACGTACAAAACCTATTCACTTCATCGATCGTCTTACTGTCTACACCACGCTCCTCCTCTTCACCGCCTATGAAAAATGCCTGACCAGCGTCCACCGCAGAACCAGTAACCATAGCCCATAATTTCTGGCTGCATTCCGCTGTCCCCACCCACATGCCACGGCCACCATTGATTTTATTTAATGCAACGCGCAACTGCGGCTTCTCATTATCTCGCGCACCCTGCTCATCTAACGGCGCTCCCATCATCAAAGCACCGCCGATTGCTCCATCGCCATAATCTGGTTCTTCCACAGGGATATAACGCATCTCAAACACAACGGTATCCACACCATCCGTCACTTCTAAATTTGCCCAATACCCTTGCTTATCCTTACCATAATCAAAATCATGAATTGGGTCACCGAGCGTTGGATTCGGATCTTGCACAGTTGCGTCAGCCCCTTTAGTCACACCAACCCAAGTTGGTGGCCAAGTGCCCACATAACCGGATGGCGCAGGAATAGCAGCGCCAAATAATGGCAGTGACAACACGCAGATGCTCAAAAGTATAAAATATCTCATCACGAAATCCCTCTGTTTGTGAGCGAACTCACTCGTTAACCAATTTCATCTCGGTTTGAATTAAGAGCGTATTATCCGAATAATCACGGTCATCATTCGGATCAATATGATAAGCGAAATTGCGATTCGCAGCAGCAGACACCTTCTCTTCAATAATATTATAAACTTCGCCACGAATAAAACTGTATAAAACCTTACTCTTACCAATAAACAACCTGCCCGTTTTCGCAAATGGCTTAATCGGGTACGACGTACCAGCCTTCAACCACAAATCATTATAGTCATAAAATGCAACAGGGTCTGTAACCGCAACCCACTCACTACCAATCTTTCGATAGGGGGTTAATTTGCCTGTAGCTGTGACATCACCTTCCACAAAGCGATACCAACCAGGGCGCTTCATATAGTCATTTTCATCAGACACTTTAACATAGGGTCCAAGTCCATCCCACCACCACGACCAGGTTCTTTTATCTGTATCATAATCATGCCAACCAGTGATTGTGCTTTCCACCACGCCGTCACTATTAAAATCTACAGCGATGGCATCATCAACGACTTCATCACCCACATTATAGGCACCTGATGCTGGATTCGATTTACCAAATAAGCTAATCATGTAATCATTTAACATAAACTCCATGGCACGTGTATTATCATCTGGGTGCAATTCTACATCAGGTATAATATCAAAATAGCTACTCCCTGAACGAATGCTCACTTTATCACCTGACAACAAACTACCACCGGTGCCATTCACTTTATGCTCACCCATGATACGGTAGGTCTCACGTAGGATCTGCTCCATCATTTCCCAGCTTCGATTATCCGTCGTATTTATATCTATAAATGTGTCAGCATTAGTCAGGCCATGATACGAAGGCGACCGTTCGTTAATCCATGCTTCACGCGCCTGCAAAATGCTATTCACCAGTGCAATAGCAATATCCAACGCATAGCTATTACTATAGACATTAACACCAGAGCCAAAGGGCATCACCCAACGCCAGTCATAATTTCGACCAGTATAGGGATGCTCGGTGTCAACAATTAACACATTTCTGCCGGCATCAAATTCCAACGGAAACGGCTCTGGGTATCCCTTGCCAAATAAATCAGTATTCACATAACGACCCGTATTAATACGGACCTCAGAACTCAATCCTGCAATCATTGCCCGCAGCGTGTAATTATCTGTAGACAGCAGATTCACATGCCACGGCGTTGATACTTCTTGTGGAGGCACAGAACTTGCAGGATCCACTAAGTCCGCATCCTGTAAGCTGCCGCCATATGGCGCCATAAAGCTAGGGCCTCCGCCATACAAGGCTGCACTAATATGTCCCCACGTATACACCTTGCCCTTATGTCCAGAGCCCAAGGCGACCCCGCCCCCAATAAATTGCAGCCCACCACCACGAAAGGCGCGCTCCAAGGCAATCCGCCCATCATGGTTTAACGTTCCATAGGCAAAGATCGAACCAGACTTACCATTCTCTCCATAACCAACTGTTTCGCGATCCAACGGATCTTCCATCGTATAATTAGGGTCATAGCGTTTTTGCACGCGGTACTGACCTGCTCCACCATCAGAAGCGTAATGCATCCGATAACCACCAATCATGCTTTTAAAATTTCGTCCGTAATGTTTTAAATAATTTTGATAACGTATATAATGTAGCGAATCCACTGCACCTGACCCACGATTAATTGACTCACCTGAAGATAAAAATTCTGGGAAGTTATGATTGATACATATCATACCATTCGCGTCCAAGACCTTTGATGTATAGCGAACAACATAACGAGCAGATTTTCGTAATTTAACTTTCTCAGCCTCTGTCAGGCTCGGATCAATTTCGATCGGCTTCAGCTCCGTGGTCAAATACGCATGGTTAATCCATCGAGTAAATCGGTTATCGCGACCAGTGTGACCAACCATATCTATGAGTGGGATATCCGTATTAATCATTGGGTGCCCAGACGTCGTAGTCGTACTTGGGTCAAGTGTCTGGCCATTCGGGCTCACATAAATACGATCATCTTCTGTCCAGTGATTCGCATCAGCATCAATCACAGCATCAAATTCACGACGCCACTGAGCATTTTTCCCAGTTGTAAAATGGACCTCCGCACCACCAAGACTCTTAGTCTCTTCGATGGATTCCACAAAGGCACGTATGGTATGTGCCTGCGCCTGCTGTAGCGCTATATCCGCGTGCGTTTGTAATGCCACCCCAATAGAAGTACCCTTTTGGCGCCCCACCATATTCATAAAACTTACAGCAACGGTCACCATCAGCGCTAAAGTCAGTATCACCATGATTAGCGCCGATGCCGAATTCGTCCGCCCTATATTCAACACAGTTTTCATTTTTCTATAGTTCAATTTAATACCCTAACTGGACGCTCTGTGAGAAGTAAATAGCAGTGTAGCCATGTTTTAAAGCATGTTTCTTAAAGGATGCTACTTTTTCTGCCTGTTGCGCGTGAGCTTCACCCTTCACCACGTCACGAATTGCAGTCATCAAAAATTCATCAACATCATTATCCTCATCATAATCATACTCATCGAGAACGATGCGCGGAATAGCGTGCAATAAATAAGAAATACGCACGTGGGTAGGCCGACCCGCTATTCCATCCCCGTTCATCGGATCGACACCCGATATATCTAAACTATTCGAATCACCGAGTCGGTTAGTGTC
>CBDUFM010000487.1:0-3291 GCA_965366325.1 uncultured bacterium | reverse complement strand
GCTCGCTAACGATGGAAAATTTATCATGCTCGGCGGTAAACAATTGTCCTTATTTAAAGCTCACAAACAGGATCTGAACAGCTTGGTATTAGAACAGGCGCAGGTCACATCGCAGCAGCATAACCAAGAGACGACCAATAAGTAATGAGCCATGAAGAGCCATTGACCCGTGCTGAAATGCAGAGCGGTCTTAGCGAAGAAGTCGCATTAATTGATGCGAACATGTTACGTCAACGTCCCGTCATTGATGCGCCGCATGGCCGTACGATTCAAATGCGTGATCATGCAGCTGGTAAGGGCGGCAAGCGCAGCACGCTGATTAATTGGGCCAGCAATGATTATTTGGGTGCAAGTAATTTAATTAAACAGAAAAATGCAGCGCGCAGTAGTTTGCGGACTTGGGGCACTGGCTCAGGTGCGGCACGTTTATTATCTGGTGGTTTGGCATTACATCGACGCTTTGAACAACGATTGGCCCATTTTTTAGGAGCCGAAGATGCGTTGTTATGCACGACGGGCTATCAAGCAAATATAGCAGCTTTGGTTGCCTTATTAGGTGATCCAGAAGACGTCGTAATTTTGGACCGTTTGGTGCAGGCTCGATGCTGCGTTTTAAGCATAATGACATGGCGGATTTGGAAAAACAATTGCGCCGGACCAACGGTGCACGGCGTCGCATTGTCTGTGTTGAGAGTATTTATTCGATGGACGGTGATGAGGCACCGTTAAAAGAAATTGTTGCCTTATGTGATCAGTATGGCGCCTTGTTGTATGTGGACGAAGCGCATGCCATTGGTGTTCTTGGTCAACATGGTCGTGGCCTGTGTCATGAGCAGGGTATTGTCCCTGATATCTTAATCGGAACAAATTCAAAGAGCCTAGGTTCGCAGGGTGGATTTATTGTTGGGCAACAGGCCGTCATAGATATTGTTATTAATCGCGGGCGCGGATTTATTTTCTCAACGGCAGCAGCGCCAGCGGCCATTGGTGCCGCTTTAGAAAGTATGACGATGTTAAAGCGCGATGCATCGTTGCAGCCGCAATTATTAGAACGAGTAACAGCACTACGTCAGGGCATTGCCGAACAGGGTTGGCAAACCGTCCCAGGGCGTTCGCCTATTATTCCGATTATATTAGGCGGTGAAGATGAGACCTTGGCACTCTCTTATAGATTACGTGAGGCGGGTCATTATGTTCCCGCAATTCGTCCACCCACAGTGCCACCTGGGCAGTGTCGCCTGCGCTTGACTTTGACCTTGGCGCATACCAAGGCGGATCGTAATCGTCTCTTAAAAACACTTGCGTCCTTAAAGGCGTAAAAACGCAAAGGTATATGTAGGGCTGTCGGGATAGTTGCCTACAGCAGCAAACAGCCATGCAAAATTGCATGGCTGTTACTGTTGGGAAATTGCTGTGATTATTTTGTATTTAGCTATGGTATTGAGCTATGGTATTTAGCTATGGCTAAATAATTTGCTCATCGTTTCTGGGTCAACATCACCAAAGCCACCACCATCATCAAGGGTCGTGCCTTGAATTTCTTTTGCAGCTGGAGTTCCAAGGAGTGTACAGCAATCAGCAGTATCGCTGGTTTCAAAAACGTTAAGACCGAGTTCTTTGGCTTGATCAACACCTTGGTCGAGATCGCTCATTAATGCACTACGTGTCCAAGCGATGCTGATGCCGGTGTAGCAGCCATTACGACGATTGCCGATTTCATTTTGACCTTGGACGACAATTGGGTGCAGGGCCTGTTTGGTTGATGGGTATAAACCGGAGCCTTGGAGGCGTCCATCATTGGGTGACAAGGGAATGCAGACATACCATGGTTCTTTACGTGGCGCTTGACGACAGTGGCGTACGCAGAGGTGGTAAACGCCAAACACATTCACTTGGAAGACGCGTTGGTAGTCTTCGGGTTTAATGCCAAAGAAGACTTGGGCGTGATTAATTGCAGCAAAGGGATAGATGTGGCTAAATGCCAGTCCTTGTGCTTTTATATGGGCTAGCAATTCATCGAGTTCTTCAAAACTGCCTTGGTTCACTTGCGCCGGAAGAACGGAACCGGCACCAGCACTAGCGGCGAGTGTCTGCGCTGTCTCTTGGATTTGTGCAATGTCGCGGCTGCCGGTGATAACGACACGAGCGCCGCCTTGGGCAAAATTGTGCGCGATCTGATAACCGATGCTATTTGGATTAGAGGCACCCGTTACGAGGACAACGGCATTATCAAACGAGACGCCGTTAGTGGAGGCTTCGAGCAAAGCTGGGAAGCGTTTATCATCAACCATCGCTGGATTGATTTGTGGTTTCCATGTGCCGCTTTGTGGTTCTGCGGAGGTCCATTCGCCAAATTGAGCTGCCATTACGTTTCCTTGCGCGGATGTCTGAGTCGCTGTCCCAGAATGGGAGAGGAGCAGGGCTAAAATCGTGGGGCTGTGATAAGGACAAGGCCCAGACTGGCAAGGCTGCGCAGCTTGCATGTGATGTCTCTTAGTGAAGATAAGTAAGATGCCTATAAGCCACGCGCATTCTACGCACATGATTCGTCTGATTTCTCGCTGCTCCGTATGCGGCTTGCAGGCAGCCTTACTTGCACTCTGTTTTAGCCTCAACAGCGGTCTTGCTGCTCAGGAATTGAGTCAAGAGCAGTTGAAGCAGCGCAATCAACGCATTGCACAAATGATTACTGGTTTGACGGATACCCGTGAACGTATCCACGAACGAGCGGTGCAGGGTTTGGTTCGTATGGGTGCGCCAGCCATACCAGATCTGCGACTGCTGGCAGCAGATGAAAACCCAAAATTGCGTCTACGCGTCGCTTTGATTGTGAGTCAGATAGAAGGGGCAGAGGCAGAAGGATTGCTGTTGGCCCTGAGTAAGGATCAAGAGGCCGCCGTTCGCGAGGTAGCCGCCCTCGGTCTCGGTCGCAAATCGGGTGACAATGTCTTACGGCGGTTGGCGATTCTATTGGATGATGATGAGCCTGCCGTTCGTGAATCAGCAGCGTTGGGGATTGGTTTTGTCGAGGATGGACGTGGCATCCGCGTACTGGCGAATGCGTATGTTGCGGAACAGGTTCCTGACGGCCTGACCCCAGATGTTGAATTGGCCTTACGTCGTGCGCGTTCGGCGCAATTTAAGGCACTGCGTTCACTAGCGATTCGTCCGCATAACATTTCTTTTCTTGGTCGTTATTTACAGCAATTAGATGGTCCCGCTCTGCAAACCTTGCTGGAAGTAAGCTGGGAAATTGGCGATCCACGTTTGTGCATTCCTTTACTCGAAGTG
>CBDUFM010000486.1:0-3305 GCA_965366325.1 uncultured bacterium | reverse complement strand
GAACAAAAGACGGTAACTAAGCGCGGTAATTTAGAGGAAGCATTGCTTATTAAGGCCATGATTGAGGCCTTGGAAGAAGAGCAGATGGATAGCAGTGCTGGCTTATTTGGTACGCGTCGCATTAGCGAGCCGCGCCTGCGTTTTGTGGCTGAAAAAAGTATGCCCCTCTATCCGGTGGGTACCTGCCATGGGGGGTTTCCGACGATGGAAAGTAGCGATGCCCTGGAGGTTTTTAAAGGTAATGGCATCTTTTTTAATCAACAAACTGATGTTGACGCGGTGGTCTATGAGGTCCAGTTGCCTAAACCTGTTAAAAAGCTGACTTGGGATGGCTCTGCGGCGCAGAATTTAACGATTACCATTACCGATCGTAAGGGGCGCGTGCTGGGCAAGGGCGGCCCATGGGGCGGTGGTAATCAGCCCTTGCAATTCTCGGTCGACTTTCGCCCTTCTAGCGAGTTTGTAGTGACACTAGCCAACGACGTGAGCACTTGGTTTTATATTAAGCAACTGAGCTTTGAATAGAGCGCTCTGCATAGTTCACTTAGCTGATAGCTAGCGCCTGCGTGCGTTATGCGCTGAGACGAGGTCGGGCTTGAGTTGCTAGTAAGCGCCGCAGCATGTGGCCATGGCAATATTGTTAGGTTTGAACGACGCGTATAAATCATTTGGCGGACAGGAAATCCTGCAGAAGGCAACACTGCAGGTTAATGACGGTCAAAAGATTGCGATTCTTGGACGTAATGGCAGCGGTAAAAGTACGCTCTTACGTATATTATTGGGTGAAGAGGAAATGGATGGTGGCGACTTGAGTCATCACCCCGATCTGCGCCTCGGTTATCTCCGTCAGCATGACCCATTTCTCCCCGGCGAAACGGTTCTGCAGTATTTAATGCGAGACTCTGAGCAGGCAGATTGGCGTTGTGCCGAAGTCGCGGCTGAGTTTGGCGTGCGCGGCCCGATGTTGGAGCAGGAAGTTAAAGAGCTGAGCGGTGGTTGGCAGACGCGTATCAAGCTGTCCGCGTTGTTGCTGCATGACCCGAATTTGTTGTTACTGGATGAGCCGACTAACTTTTTGGATTTGCGTACGCAAATGCTGCTTGAGCACTTTCTCATTAATTATCGTGGGGCACTGTTGCTTATTTCTCATGACCGTCGTTTCTTGAAGGCGAGTTGTGATTGGACTTGCGAAATCAGAGATTGTAAATTAACGCTTGAGCCAGGTAATGTGGATGATTATTTACGCCGTCAGGAAGAGCGCGTCGAGCACGCCTTACGGCAAAATGAAAATTTACAAACTAAGCGCGATCAATTACAACGCTTTGTGGATGCAAATAAGGCGGGCGCTAATACGGCCAGTCAGGCGCGCAGTAAGGCGCGTCAGGTAGAGCGTATTGACGAGCAAATGTTAGAAGTGCAGAAGCTGCGTTCACGAAGCATGCAAATACGTGTGCCTGAAGTTGAGCTGCGCAAGGGCACGGCGCTAACCTTGTCCAATTTACAAATTGGCTATCCAGATTTATGCATTGCCAAAGACATTGACATGTATTTTGAATACGGCCGTCGTATTGCTGTACTTGGCGATAATGGCCAAGGGAAAACCACATTTTTGCGTAGTATTGCGGGGACCCTCGATAAACAGGGTGGGCAGATTAAATGGGGACATCACTGCAAGGTAGGTCTGTATGCGCAACATGTTTATCAGAGTATCGGCAAGGGCCATACTGTTGAGTCGTTTTTAGCTGCTGAGGCTATTGTGGGTACTAAGACACAGCAGATATTGGATACGGCCGGCTCATTTTTATTTAGTAATGACGCTGTTAAAAAAGATGTGTCTGTATTAAGTGGTGGTGAACGTGCGCGTTTGTGCTTGGCGGGTCTCATGTTGGGCGATGTGAATGTGCTCATTCTTGACGAGCCGAGTAACCATTTGGATATTGAAAGTGTACAGGCTTTAACCGAGGCCTTGCAGCGTTATCAGGGCACGATTATTTTTACGAGCCATGATAGTGACTTTGTCGCAGCTATCGCAACGGATGTCGTGGAAGTAAAAGATGGACAGGTGACCCATTTCCCCGGTGATTACGATGAATATGTCTATCGTATCCAAAAAGACGTAAATGATCAGTTTGAAGATGCGCCTGTTGCGCCTAAGCCGGTGACTGAAAAGGTTGTAAAAAAATCGTCAGGTGCTGATGCTTATCAGCGTGCTAAGAAATTAAAAGGTGTTGAGCGTCGTATCGCTAAATTGCAAAAAGATAAAGCGGCTTTGGATGAAGAATTATTAACGTGTAAGGATCCTGCGCAAATGGCAGAATTGGGACAAAAACTTGTCGCCTTACAAGAAGATTTAGATAACCAAGAAGAGCAATGGTTGGAGTTGCAGGATTAAACGAACTGTGTTTGTAAGCAGATCAGCCTGCCTCAATGAGGCAGGCTTTTGTTTGCTCTTTAGCCGCATCCCAGATTAGGGTAAATCAAAGATGAGCGCTTCGTGTGCTGTCTTTGCGCTAATGTGGAGCAGCGTTAGGTCGCTGATGGCGAGTCCATCGCCAGTATGTAGCGCATAGATATTTTCAGGATCTTGCGGATCAATGACGTCAATGCTGCCACTCAGTACTTGAATCCACGCGTGTCGATGTGGCTTAAGTGAGAAATCGTAGGCTGCTCCGTCGCTGTATTGACCTGCATACAGGTAGGCGTCTTGATTAATAAATAGTGAGCCATCATCCACGAGTGGACTTGCAATGCAGTGGAGTTGATCGCGCTGTTCGTGAATCGGGATGCGGCGCTGTTCATAATGTGGCTGTATGTTTTGCGTTTGTGGGGTGAGCCAAATTTGATAGAGGTGGGTTGTGCTTTGCGCCGATGGGTTGTATTCGCTGTGTTGAATCCCAGTGCCGGCACTCATGCATTGAATTTCTCCATGCTCAATAATGCCGACATTGCCCTCGCTGTCTTTGTGCTCTAATTGACCATCCATGACATAGGTAATGATTTCCATATTATTATGTGGGTGCGTTCCGAATCCGCCGTTCGCTGCAATGACATCTTCATTGATGACGCGCAAACTGCGAAAGGACATAAAGTCTGGGTCGTAATAATGGCCAAAGGAAAAGCTGTGTTTACCATCGAGCCAATCTAAGGTGGTTTTACCGCGGTCTGCGGCGTGACGTATGCGAATCATGATTTATTTTCCTTATTTAATGTTGTTGAAATTTTTCCATCGAGCGACCAAGAACCAGCACCGCTAAAAATCAAGGCAGCTGCAATGGTCATTGCTAAAAGGGCGTACTCGATGCCCT
>CBDUFM010000485.1:0-3305 GCA_965366325.1 uncultured bacterium | reverse complement strand
CCTTGTTGGGTCTGAATGAGCGTTCAGCGTAGGGGATACAAACCGATCACATAATGATGCTTTGGAGAATTCAGTGAATGTGCTGTTGTCACTGTATAAAGATTTGGTGTACTGCGCTGGCGACTAGATTAATTCGTCGAGTGCTTCCAGTAATTCTTTGGGCGTTTGAAAGCGGTCATTGCGGTCTTTAGCTAAGCATTTTTGAATTAAAGTATTAATGCCCTCGTCCACGTCTTTGTTTAGCTCACAAATGTTTGGTGGCTGTTCTTCAATGATAATACGGAATAAGGCCCAGACGTCATTTGCTTGAAATGGATTTTTTGCGGCGAGCAGCGTGAACAGGGTGATGCCGAGTGCATAGATATCTGTGCGAATATCAATATCCTCAGCACCCTTCACTTGTTCAGGTGACATGTAGGCAGGCGTGCCGACGCAGCTGCCGGCCTGGGTCATTTGTGTGTTGGTCGAAGCACTGCGTGCGAGTCCAAGGTCCGCAAGTTTGGCAATGCCATCTTCGGATAGAAAAATATTTGCCGGTTTAATGTCGCGATGAATTAAGCCTGCTTTGTGAATAGCGCCGAGGCCACGGGTGCAGTCTTGGAAAATACGTAGCGCTTGTTTTACCGACAGTGGGCCTTTGTTTTCCTTGAGTTTTTGTGAAACATCACCGCCAGTAACTAATTCAAGCGCCATATACAAAACGCCTTTATCGTTACCAACATCAAAGCAGGTGATGACATTAGGATGATTGACTTTACCGGCTGCGCGTGCTTCACGTATAAATCGCGCGGAAAAGGTTTCGTCGCGACATAGTTCCGGAGGAAGGATCTTAAGCGCAACTTCACGCTGCATCGACATTTGAATGGCTTTATGCACATTGCCCATGCCGCCTTTGCCGAGAAAGCTAACGATTTGATAACCGGCAATGCGATCACCAATTTCGGGATCATGCGCTGCGCGACGTATGGATTCGGTTTTCTTGTTTTTAATTGGTTTACTGTGCGATGGTGGCTCGAGCAGGGAACCTTGCGAAAAATCAACATTAATAGTTTGATCGGTGTTCGTTACGGGCGTGAAATCACCGACTTCAATGGTTGCCTGACTTTCATCCATGATAGGTTGTTGGTTGAAATCTGTCGCAATGGTCGCATCCGGATCGGCATCAAATTGCATATTGAAGTCGGTTGCGATGGTCGCATCCGGATCCTGTGCTAACTGTAGCTGTGCCTCACTGTGCACATCTGGTAATGCAGATGGAGTCTGTTGCTCACCAACAACAAATCGATCTGTTGATTTAATAACGCGGTGTGTTTCTGGTTTTGCGTTTGGATTGCTTTCGAGTGCCTGCCGCAGTTTATCGCTGCTTAAGAGATCTTTTAATTGTGCCTCTTCGTACTCTACGAGGGAGCGTGCCATTTGCGTAATGGTTTCACGCGAAACCATATTATCTGCTAATTGTGCACGTGGTTCAAGACAGCCAATAAATGGATTCAGCCACACGCCTTGCTGATTAAAAATTTTCCACCGTGAATCTAAATCGATGTTTTCTTTAATGTGTAACCACCAGCGCTTCATACGTACCTCTTTGAGGTGACGACAGGGGTGTAGGTGCCACGGCTTATGTTCGAGTAACCAGTCCAAGGCAGTTTCGACATAACCAAATGGGCAATCAACACAGGTCAAAGAATGTGGATCAATCCATTTTAAGCCGTCGACGCTGAGGATTTGAAAGGCGGGGTGGGTCTCCAGCAAATCGCGGATGCGCTCGGGATCTGGCCCAGCTGGCTTCTCTTGTGCGTGCTGATCATCTTTATTACCAAATAATTTATTAAATCCGAACATAGTCCCCGTCTACCCACTCATGATGCTATCTGATAAATATGACGTGGCTACTGGCAAATGCCTAGACAGTGTGCTGTGTGTCTGTCTGTAAGCCTAGTTATAGCTAGGGTCTAGCGATGTAGCTTGCTTAATATTGAGACTTGGGTTGCAGGTGTTTCAAATGACGACAGCTTTGCTGGTTGCCTATTCCCCTAGTCGCTAAGCCTCTAGCAGTAAGATAGGTCTGCGCTGCTATAATGCTTAAGGGACATGAGAGAAGCTGCTTTGCGTGTTGGGCGCTGGGCAATGCTGACTCTGTGGCGAGTCAGTGAGATATGTTGGTCACATTTTCCGTTTTGGTGACAATAGGTAGGTAGAGCATGCACATTTATGGAGCGTTTTATGCAATTGATCACATCACTACTCTTACTGGCAGGAACGACCTGCTTGATGGCTGAAGAATCGAAGGCCGATTGGTTTCCTTGGTCAGCATCTACGAATTACACAGCTGAAAGTGCTATTGATATGTCTGATTGGCAGTCGCAGCCTGCCGGTAGCGCAGGTCGTGTGACGCGTAAGGACGATGCGCTGATCTATGACGGCAAGCCGTTGAAGATTTGGGGCTTGAATGTTTGCTTTAATCGTGGTTGTGCGCCCAGCAAAGAGGTGGCTGATTTGCGCGCTGATTTTTATGCCAAGAATGGTATCAACTCTGTTCGCCTGCATAAGTATGCCGATGGCTCAGGTTGGGCTGGTATTTTAAAGGCAGGTAGCTCGACGGAGTTTGATGCCGCTGCTTTGGATAAGATGGATTATTTTGTCGCTGCCTTGAAAAAACGCGGCATTTTTGTGAAGCTTTCGCCTACCTTTGGTAGTTTGAGTATTGGTGGCCTTGATTATGACAAAATCCCTTATGCCAATGAATTCGGGGCCAAGCCGCGTGGTAATAAATCAATTAAAACTGGCAGTGGTGCGATCTACCTCAGCACCGAGCTGCAAGATCTGCAAATTACGCAGACATTGAATTTATTACAGCATAAAAATCCGTATACGGGTTTAACCTACGCTAAAGATCCTGCAATTATGCTCATCGAATTGGTTAATGAAGAGAGTGCCTTGTTTGGTGGTATAATGAAGCACATGGAAAAGCGACCAAGTATGCGTAAGCGTGCTGGGCAATTGTTTACCGAGTGGTTATTGAAGAAATACGGGTCTGAGGATGCTGTTGTTAAGCGTTGGGGTAAAGGCGGATTAAATTCGTTCACCTACGAAAAATTTACTAGTGAAAGTTTTGCTGATAAATCAGTGTTGCCGGTAGGTGCACCATGGTACTGGGATCCAGCACAGTTACAGGGTTCACAAAAAGCAAAGGCGCCACGTTTGTTGGATGCGGCCGAGTTTCTGTGCGAGTTGCAAACGTCCTATTATGATCGTTATAGCGAGGCTATTAAAAAGGCCGGTTACGATGGTGAATTAATGGCCTC
>CBDUFM010000484.1:0-3306 GCA_965366325.1 uncultured bacterium | reverse complement strand
AACAGCGGCGTCGTTTAGCGTGCTCAGTGGCATTCGTTCATGAACGCGTCGATTGACGTGGTTGATAGGACGGATGCCTAGTCAGTGTCTTCCTATTGCTGACGCAGTAGACGCACTATGAGATATACAAAGGCCTTCATGCTTCATGAGGGCCTTTTGTCGTGTCCTGGCGACACGCTTACTGTAGCTGCTGCGACTTATTCGTTATATTTTTTATTCGAACCGTAGAATTTATCCTTGGGGTACTTCGCTTCGACTTTTTTAAATTTATGTTCAAAAGCTTGGCCAAGGTCAACACCGCTGCGATCAGCAAGGCGCACTAGGAGGATGAACACGTCTGCTAATTCATCGGCCCAGTCCTCGCGTTTGTCTTCTGGGATGGCGGGGTCGTCATCACCTAGCCAGCGTACCAGTTCAGCGACTTCACCGATTTCACTAATAACGGCGAGCAGTAAATTCCGTGGACTGTGGAATTGCTCCCAATCGCGCTCTTTTGCAAAATTGGAAACTTGTTGGCGGATATGTTCAAGACTAATGTCTTTGAATTCCGTCATCTCAGTTGATAACCAAGCGTTTCGCTAATTGGATAACGTCGTCCGTATATTTTGATAAAGGACCCGGTATACGTTCGTAGATAACGTATTGAGCGGTCTGTAAAAAGATGCCAATCAGTGCTGCAGATATGAGCGCTGGATTGCCTTTGCAGACACCATTTTTTACTAGCTTGTCGATATAGTCAGAAAGCGCATCTTGTGGCATGCGTAATTCTTTATCGAGATCTTTTGAGAGCTCATGTTGGACAAGTAAAACAAAGCGGAAGACCAAGGGGTTCTCATCGTAGAGCGTGTAGGCGCTGCGAATGGCATTGCTTAATTGTATTTCGGGATCATCGCCGCTGCTCAAATCTTTATCGAGCATAGCTACGACGCCGACGAGGAATTCGGCGAAGAGATCGTGCACTAAGGTTTCTTTATTTGCCCAGTGGCGATAGAGAGCTGCTTCGCTGCAGCCAGCCGCTTTGGCAATTTCTCTAATACCAGTGGCGTGAATGCCGCGTTCGACAAAAAGTTGGAGGGCGGCTTGTTTGAGTGGCTCACGGGCCTTGGGAGGTCTTGGCATATGTGTATGCTGTCATTTGTTAACACTAACTCAAGGCGCGACTATATGGGTGGCGCGCGATACTGTGTGTAGAACATAGGTAGGGGTGCGTAGATGGAGGGAGAGCGTTGGGATGCTAATCAGGACTCCTCGGCTGAAGCTGCCAGTACTGGGGCAATGGATCGTTTGGTGAAGACCTTGGCCTATGTCTTGAGTGTGCCGGAGCGACTGGCGCGTAGCTCTGCAGCAGCTTTGGCTGGTGTGCTCAAGGAGTTGAGTGAGCGTTTGCTGCCGCAGGTCCTGCAGAATACCCAGCTGTTTCAGGCCTTTGTGGCGCGCAGCAATCGTTTTGTCTTGGAGCGCATTGCGGGTGTTGAGGGTCTGTACGCGGAGGACGACGGACATCAGGAGGGCTTTGCTTCGCGCAAGGCCTTAAGCAATGCCATTGAAGTGGGGAGCTTGGTGACCCTTCATATGTCGCCGCTTTTGGTGTTGGCCGCTGCCAGTGATTGCATGAAGGGTGGCTCAGCGCTCTTGCAATCAATCGTCAAGGATTTGCGTGAAGAGGGGATTATTAAAGAGGCGACTTCTGTTGATAACTTTAATCAGCTTCTCGATGGCCTGCATGATTTTACCTCGCGTTTGGCCCTACAGGCGGAATTGCCGCCGTTAACCCGCGAGGAATTACACGCGCTCGGTGATGGTATTCGCGAGGACGTTGAGCAGCTGCGACAGCGTCAGCTGTTGAGCCAAGATCAATTGGATGAATTGGCTGCTGCTTTACGCCAGGCGGCGCTTCACGATGGGAAAAGTGTCTGGCAGGTTTCCAGCGCCTTGGCGCATGGCTCTGCACATGCCTTGGTGAAGAGTGCGAAAATAGCAGTGGGCGCGAGCAATAGCAGTTTACGTTTATTCGACGATCACATTATCGATTTTTATCAAGAGCAATTAGGGCTCTTAGTTCATGAGGGCTTAGGGCATTATTTTAAGCGAGTAGCAGCGCCTTATTATACGGCGATGCGTAAGGCTTGGGATAATAAAACCTATACGTGGACTGAAGCATTTATTCATGGGCTTACGCATAAACAATAGTGCTTGCTGCGTGTGCACCTGAGCTACGTTGGTCGCGCTTAAAAGTCTTTGCTATTATCCGTGTACCACGTGAAGCCGCGCGCAATCGCGTCGCGCCGCGCAGTTAAAGTGTCGGTATGTTTGTAGCCAAAATCTTCGCCACTTAAAATCATCAGTGATTGGTTTAAGTATTTGCCACCAATATTTGATTCGAGTTGGATTAAGAGGTAAGGAATTGCTGGCTTGTGATCAAGTTTAACGAGGGCATTTGCTGCAAAGCGTCGTACTTGCACATCGCCATCAGTGAGCGCGGTCATTAATGCTTCTGCAAATTCGGCATCGCCGAGATGGCCAAGGCCAATCGCAGCCATGCGTCTGACATGGACACGGCGGTCGTTTAAGACAGCATCTGCAAGAATCGCGCCGGCGTCTTCAACTTTGCTGGTGCCGAGGTTTGTGATGCCAGATGCGCGGATAGCAGTTTCGAAATCATCACTTTGATCGGTAAAATGCACGCGATTTAATTCTTTGAGGCGGCCGAGTGCATTCCATGCCGATTTTTTAATTGCTTCACTGGCATTTGGTTGCTTCGTGATGTTGGTGAGCTCTTCGATGTAGTCTTTTGCGTGGAGACGAGCGAGGCCGCGACAGGCGGCTTTCACCAATTGGTCGTCATGAATGTTGAAATCTAAATAGGGAGCAATGACTTGGATGAGCACAGGTTCACGTAGTGTGCTTAACTCTTCTATGGCTTTTACTTTGGTGGCGGTGTCAGCGTTGTTGAGTTGATTTAATAAGACATTGCGGCGATTTTGATAATACATATTCGCCTGTTTTGCTGCCGCTATTATATCGCTATCAGTGGCCGCTTCGCTGGCATGCAGGCTTGCGTTGTTGGGGTGAACCAACGCTGAGCCAATGGCCATCAGGGCTATGAGTGCAAGTCTAATCACAGGTGCTCCTTACGCAGGGAATATACTAGGTCACTTGGAGCGTGGTGCAGGCGGGGAGAGCGCTGCGGATAACGTGTGTGTCATCTATTCATTTGCTGCACAACTGAAAAAGCCAGCCGAAATCGGCTGGCTTTTAGGTTAACGCAAGCAGATGGCTGCGTTGCACATACTGGCTTCTATGGAA
>CBDUFM010000483.1:0-3310 GCA_965366325.1 uncultured bacterium | reverse complement strand
AGTGTGAATTAACGAGCTGTCTATAATGAAAAATTCACTGATGTTCTGTGCGGCCGTAGGCCTTTTTATGTTTTGTGGCTGTGGCGGCGGTAGTGGTGGTGGGCAGTCAAAGCCTGTGCCAGACTTGTTAAAGCCAAATATTCAGATAGATGCCTTAGGTATGCAGGGGGCACTCGATGAATCTGCTATCGTTCTGGTAAATTCGCTCGCAGATGCCGACGCAGCAGATGACGCTGTATTCTCGGTACTTGTATCATTGGGTGCACATGGTTTACCTGCAGATCCAGCGGAAGGCTCCAGCGCGAATGCTGTATTAGATATGACAGCAACTGATCCTGCCGGCAATGTTGGTGGGCAGGAATTAGAGGTGCTTATTCATCATTAAATACGGTCTTGTTCCTTGGCGCAGGTTAGAAGCTGTGGTGTACATCATTGCAAACGACGTCATTGGCGATGGTGTGCAGCAAGACCTTTGTTGTTACGTCTATTTAAATACTCAAGTCTAATTGAGTGAGAGCTTGTGCCATAGGCGTTTCAAACCAGCGAGGGGGTAGCCTTGCTTGGAGCGCAAGGACAGCGTATGCGTGAAACTTGGAATGCTGCGCCAACAGGTATTACTGCGAGGCCAAGCATTTTCGTGATTGTTGTAACAAACTTTGGCTGAATCCACGCTTCCTAAATGCTTTATTTAGGAGGTGCAAGCAATTGTGCATTGGCTGGCTTTTTGAAAGTATCCGCGCTAGGATTAACAAAGCGTATATTACTCACGCTGCCGCTTGCCTTGGCTTCACCTTTGCGCTCGAGCGTTTCGGGATCGAGGTGCCACAGCGTCCAGCGGGTGCTGATTTTGCAGCCGTCTATGTCGACGTAATCATGGTAATCAATTTGACTGATCGATTTGTTGGCGGTTTCGAGTTCTTTGCCGTAGGTGACGATATATTGCATGCTTTCAAGTTGTCCGTTATCCGGGTTGACGAGGAGGCCGTACCAGTCATCGGGGGTATCGCCGGTGCCGCTCTTAAATGTTTGTCTACTCAAGTGGCGCTTAGCTGTCTGGTCCGTGAAGGTGCTAACGGGCCCCAATTCTTGCCACGGATATTTAACGGTAAAAGGTGCACGAATAAACCATGGCCAGGTGAGCACGTGGAAACGGCCTTTGTTTAATTCAGCGCTGCTCGGGCTCAGCCAGGCGTCTCTGCCGTCGTAAATGACACTTGTGCCATCGGATCCATCCATGCGCGCCTCAGCACCATTGATGGCAAAGGTGAAGTCGTGATCAATCGCTGTCTTGCCACCGAACTTCACGACAACGTGTGCGTGTAGCGCTTTATGCTTGAGCCAATTGTCGAGGCCATGCTGTGTTGCGATGAGATCAGCGAGCTCAAGGGGCTTCATGATGCTGGCGGCCGCCAACAAAGGGAGGGAGAGTGTGAGTAGGAGGAGGCTGCGAATAAGCATGATAGTACTCGTTAGGGGACATTGGTGAACGAAGTGTCTGTCGTTGAGCTATTGATACGACTCAGCATGCAAATTGTTTGAGTGCACTTGGTGATTTGAAACTTAGGTTTCTGGATCTGCAGTAGTGGCCCAAGATTGCGCACGGAATACCAGATAAAATCTTGTCAATATAGGATGGTAGCCCACCAAGGCTTGTTCGGAATATGCGCTGCACCTCTTGAGGCGTTGCAGTGAGTGACCGCTGTTAAGCCATAAATACTTATTGATAGATTGATTATCTTCCACTGTCTGGCTGTGTTTTTTTACGTCTGCGCCGAAATTCACCTGGGGCGATGCCCGTCACTTTTTTGAAGAGACGATTAAAGTAGAAATGATTGTTAAATCCGCATTGTGTGGAAATGGTTTCTTGATTGAGCCCGGTTGTACGCAAGAGATGGCTAGCGCGTTCGATGCGCTCTTGGATCACCAGGTCTTGAAATGATTGGCCAAACAAATCTTTAACAACTTGGCTGCAACGAGAGCTGGAAATAAAAAGGTATTCAGCAAGTTTTTTTAAGGTGCAGCATTGATGTGCATTGTTGTAGATAAATTTTTCGATTTGTTGTTTGCGTCCGGTGTTGCTGCTGTTCGCATTGCGCAGTTTGTCGACTTCTTGTAGAAGGCCGAGACCGACACTGTAGAGTAGGCGCGTTAGTTGGCGTGCCTGCGTGTCGTTGTAGAGTGGGAGTGCTTGGTAGGCCTTGCGAATTTCTGCGGAGTATTCTTTTCCGGGAGCGTTTTTTTGTTTGGGGTCGCGGTAGCCACCAGCGAAAATTGTTATCATGTGTTGGCCGTCACGCCAAATAGGAACGATCACTTCCTGCATGCCTTTCCAGCAGCAGCTCACGTAGGGGCTGTCATCAACGTGACAACGTTTCGATACCGTTACCGAGCAATGTTCTATGCAGCGTTTATCAAATTTGGGAGTGCTGATGCGTTCGCTGAGGCAGTACGGGTGTATGTGGTAGGAGCGTTGTTTCAGGAGAGCTTCACCGTTCGGCGTGCGTAGGATACCCAGTTCGTCGCGGACGGTCAGGGTCATATTGAATTGGGCCTGAATATCCTCGAGCAATTGGCTGCAGCGCTCTCTGGCGCTATGACTGATCTGCTGATTAAATTTTACTAAATTAGGCATATATAGTATTAAAGTGTAAAGTATATAAGGTCATTGTCCATGGTAAACGAAGCGCCTCGTGCCTAGCATAAGCAGTTCATTATTGGTTTCATTCAGCTTAAACGCTTAGCTTAGGGATTGTTTATGGCCGCAGATATCTTCGAAGACGAATATGACGATGAGATTCTTTTGGACGAGGAGCAGATGGAGGATGACGATGCAGTTGCGGTTAGTGCTGCACCAGCATGGATCATTAGCGTTGCTGTTCATGCCCTACTTTTGTTGATAATGAGTCTGATTGTTTTTGGCTCGCTGCAGGAAGAGGAGGAGCCGCCGATTCGCGTAACAAGTATCGAGCCGCCATTGCCTGACGAGGAAGAAGAAAAAGAAGAGCGTACCTTAGAGGAAGTGGAAGTGACGATCGAGGATGAGGTGATTACTGATCAGCCGGTGGTCACTGACCTTGATGTCCCAGTTGAAGAATTATCTACCGAAGACCCAGTTGAAGAAGAGGCCGTTGATCCGAAGGGACGTGAAGAGGCCGTTGCTGCTGCTGAAGCTGGCGGCGCGATGGCTTTTATGGCGATTGGCGCGGGTGGTGGTGCAGCTGGCGCTTTTGGCAGTCGCACGGGTGGTGGTAAAAAACGAGCGGTTGGTGCAAACGGCGGCAGTCGCGCATCAGAGAGTGCGGTAAACGCT
>CBDUFM010000482.1:0-3312 GCA_965366325.1 uncultured bacterium | reverse complement strand
CGAGGAATTTTATGGAGGCGCAGCCGGAATAAAATAACAAGTGACAACGCGCAGCTGGGGAGCGCGAGGGGCGGAGCCCGTCGAAACGCTCGCACCGAACTAGTGATCCGAGCTATTACGAGGAATTTTATGGAGGCGCAGCCGGAATAAAATAACAAGTGACAACGCGCAGCTGGGGAGCGCGAGGGGCGGAGCCCGTCGAAACGCTCGCACCGAATGACGGTCCGCGTACACGCGGAATTTATACGTAGGCGTAGCCGGAGTAGAAATAGGAATGACAACGCGAAGCAGGGAAGTCCGAGGGGCGGAGCCCGTCGAAACGCTCGCACCGAACTAGTGATCCGAGCTACTGCGAGGAATTTTATGGAGGCGCAGCCGGAATAAAATAACAAGTGACAACGCGCAGCTGGGGAGCGCGAGGGGCGGAGCCCGTCGAAACTAAAGAATTTTAGAAAACTTCGCCTTAAAACTATCTTCCGTAAAAGGCTTGGCGATATAATTATTGGCACCCGCTAAAACCGCTTGCTTAACTTTTTCAACACTGCCTTCTGTGGTCACCATAACGATAGGGACGTTTTTGTTAACTTTTCTGATTTCGACAATTAATTCTAGGCCAGTCATGTTGGGCATATTCCAATCGGTCACAATCAAGTCGATCGTTTCATCTTTAAACTTATCCAATGCATGGAGACCATCGCGTGCCTCATGCACTGTGATGTCACCACTGCAGGATTTAAGATTCTTGATGATGAGGCGGCGCATCATATCCGAATCATCTACAACAAGAACTGACTTTCCCATAACATGCTCTCCAAGTTGATTAGTATAACTTCAAAATAGAGGCTTATGCAAGTGCCTATTAGCAGGTGGGCTTATGTAGCCCACACAGAGCTTGCTATGGATGCTGCTTGCTTGCGGCCTGCTTTGTGGCTTGTATGGATAATGGAATATAAGTATCGATACAGTAGTGCTTTATACGTTGATCCCAATCCGAATGACGGTCGACCGCGGTGGATGTGCCTCATTCTTTACTGTTTGTGCTTTGTTTGCACATTTCGTTTACTGCATAGTACAGGTACCATTTATACTTATATTACTTAGCGTTTTGCACCTTAAGGCACAGCAATTTGGGGTGCTCCTGTATAAATAAAACACAATCATTTTATACAGGATATAGATATCCCTTTAGCGGCATGGTCAAAAAAGCCACTTGCGCATGCGAAAAACGTATGTCATTAATAAGGTAAGATTATTTTAAACCTAAGTCTCCGGGGGAGAGCACATGTTAAGTCGAACACTTGCTATGACTGCTTTAATGGGTGTAGGTGCCTGTAGCGGTTTAATGGCCATGGAGGAGGTCGAAATCCACGGATTCGCCAGTATGGGATTTCTGAAAACGACCGACAATAATTATCTTGGGCAATCTGAAGATGGCTCTTTGCAGTTTAATGAATTTGGTATCAATTTCCGCACAGAGATTGATGACAAGACCAGTGCAGGTATTCAGCTCTTTTCACGAGATTTAGGTTCTCTAGGGAATAACGAAATACTCATCGACTGGGGTTTCTTAGACCACAGTGTTAATGACCAATTTGGTGTACGTGTTGGTCGCGTAAAGTTACCCGGTGCCATGTATAACGAATATCAAGACATTGATGCGGTGCGCGGAACCATTTTAATGCCACAGGGCGTTTATAATTTAAATTTCCGTGATACGACGGTTGGGATTGATGGTATTGCTTTTTACGGAAACCTAGCCACTGAAAGCATGGGTGATTTCGATTACAATGTTTTCTACGGTGTCTTGCCCATTGGCGAGAACGGGTCGGTAGCGCGGGCATTTGACGGTATTGTTCCGGGGTCTACTACAGAAGATTTTAATAGCGATCTTAAATCTGCCTGGGGTGGTAACATTACCTGGAATACGCCAGTAGAAGGTCTGCGCGTTGCCTTGGCCTATCAAGATTTGGTGGATTGGACTATTACGGGAACGGTGGTGATTCAAAACCCAATCGGTGGTGGTGCCTACACGGAAATTTATTCGCCACTGGAGGTGACATCAGATCATTTTACTTTAACTACTGTTTCTGTTGAATATACCTATAATGAATGGGTTTTTACTTCTGAGCATCAAACTTATAATGGGTCATTTGATAGTCCTGCTCAGGACACACCTGTGGATTGGACTAGCTGGTATATACAAGCTTCCTATGAGCTTAACGAAAAGTGGATGTTTACTAGTTACTATATGGATTACGTTGTTGATCCAGATGACCACGATGATGAATCAGAATTCCAGCGTGATTTAACCTTTGCCGCAAAGTATAATGTGAATGAGGGTTGGAATATTAAGGCTGAAATTCATATGATTGATGGTTATGCATTAACCAGCTCTTCAGATGGAAATCCTGATCCAGAAGATAGCTGGACATTATTCGCACTCAAATCAACCGTGTCGTTCTAGGGAGGAGCTAAAGATGAGATATATAACTATAATCGCTTTCGTTTCTCTACTATGGGCTCAGCAGCTTGCTGCTGAAGCGGTAGCCATAGTTCATAAAGACTGTGCTGATTCTTCTGTATCTGCAAAAGATGTGAAGAGTATGTATCTTGATAAAAAGGGTTCCTGGTCTGATGGGACCAAGGTCATTCTTTTTATGGGATCAGGTGCTACGCATGACGCATTTTTGGATGCCAATGTGGGTAAGTCTGCTTCACAGTTTAAAGCTTTCTGGAAAAAGAAGGTGTTTACCGGAAAGGGTCGTATGCCTGATGAGCATGCTGATGATGCCGCAATGATTAAAGCCGTTGCAGCACAAGCGGGTGCCATTGGTTATATCGACAAGGCAAGTGCTGAGGGCGCCGAAGGCGTTAAGGTTTTAGAAATTAAATAAGCCGAAAGAAACCAAGCATGGGTATAACTGCTAAAATTTGGTCAGGTGTCATTGTCCTTATCATTGCGTTTATAACGACAGTGACACTTGGCTGTGTCTTAGGTTTGCAAACAGAGGAAGCACTGCGATCTGCGAAGGTCGATTTGTTTCCAACGGCTATTCAAACCTATGAACTGCGCAATGCCTTTAAGAAGTCTTTAGAGAAATATGATATCGGTGCCATTTATTTAGCAGACTCAGAAGAAGTGAGTGCTGCTGATGCTTTAATGACCGATGTGCAGAAGCAGGCCATGGCTATTAGTGCGAATAAGGGCCTTCCCAATGATTTCAGGCAGCAAATAGCGGTTATTATTGGTGCGATTAAAGAATGGCAAACCAAAGCAACGCCATTGTATATCCGACAGGCTGATGATGAGCC
>CBDUFM010000481.1:0-3327 GCA_965366325.1 uncultured bacterium | reverse complement strand
GGTCTCACTAAAATGGATTTAGCAAACCAAGGAACCATTGCCGCCATTGATTTATTAGGCCCCATGGATGCTGTTGCGGTACATGCGGTAGACTCGGCACCGCATGTTATTGTTAAAATGACAGACCTTAGTCATCGAGATGCCATAGTTAATAAGGTACGACGTATCGCCAGCCAAGGTGGTGGCATTTATGTCTACGAAGCCTTAGTCGGTGCAGGAAGAGAATTACTCGGCGTCACGCAACAATCTGCGCGACATCTTATTCTTTTTGCTGACGCTGCTGATGCAGAAAACCCTGCACAATACAAACAGCTACTCAAGGATTATCGACAGGCTGGCATTACGGTCTCTGTGATTGGACTAGGCTCGGACAAAGACAGTGACGCTGATTTTTTAAGAGATGTTGCTAAACGTGGCGGCGGTCGCGTTCACTTCACCTCAGTACCCAAGGACATTCCACGACTCTTTGCTCAGGAAACGGTCTTAGTCGCACGCAGTTCGTGGATTGATCAAAAAACACCGTTACGCGGACATGCTAATCTCGCGCTGCTCGTCGGCAATAATCCCATTCTCAACCAAAGCTGGCCAACAAGCAGTGGCTATAACCTCTGTTACCTAAAACCAAATGCGCAGCAATATGCTGAATGTAATGGCGACCCCGTAGCGCCCGCTGTCGCTGCATGGCATATTGGCAATGGTCGCAGTGTTGCCATTCCACTCGCTGTCGATGATCCACGCAATAAGGCTTTTATTGATTGGGATGGCTACGCTCCATTGCTCGCCTCACTCGTTCGCTGGTGTGCGGTTTCCAATGCCCAAGACCTCGGCCTGCTACGCGCACAGCGCTTTGGTGACAGCCTCTTGGTTCAATTAGAATTAGATCCAGAACAGCGCGAACAATGGCCAAGCAGCATTCCAGACTTAGAATTAGTGAGCGCCAACAGTGCAGTAGCTGACAGCCAATGCAGCCTCCATGCCGTTGATGATGGCCGCTATGAAGCACACATTCACCTACAACGAGATCATGTCTTCATCCCCGCTCTAAGCCTCAATAAACACGCTCTGCTTGGGCCAGCGATGTGCCTACCCTATAGCCCAGAGGAAAAACCTCAGTTGGTCGACCACAGTACTGACCTGATCAAGCTAGCGCGTATGAGCAAAGGACGTGAACGGCAAGATGTTATCGATGTCTTCGACAACCCACCTAGTCCAGGCGCCACGACAGAACTTAGCTATGTCCTGGTCCTACTGTGTCTAGCGCTCTTAGTCATCGAAATCGCCGTACGCAGACTGCAATTACACTTATTTTCTAAAACAGCAGGAACTAAAAATAATCACGCTAAACCCAAAAATACAGACACAGCTCCTGCTACCGCTCAGCTTAGTCGTGCGCATGAAACCAAACAAGACACGGACCTTAGCCTCGATCGCGACACAGGTCTCCACGAGGCTCTACGCCAATTGCGCAAAAAGCGTTAATTAAACACCGAAAACAACAGTCTCTTATTTTTTAGACTTTTGCGCCTTTTTATGTGCAGCAACCGCTTCTAGCACTTCGTCGACATGACCTTTAACTTTAACTTTTTTCCATTCTTGGACAATGGCTCCGTCTGCATCAACCAAGAAGGTGCTGCGCAGAATACCCATTATCTTCTTGCCATACATATTCTTCTCAACCCAAAGTCCTGCCTTCTCAATCAATTTCTTATCTTCATCAGATAAGAGAACAAAGTTCAAGTCGTACTTAGCAATGAATTTTTCATGACGCGCCATAGGGTCAGCGCTAACGCCAAAAACAGGAATACCAGCACGTTTTAATTTGGACATACTATCTCTAAAGTCACAGGCCTCAGTCGTACATCCTGGCGTCATATCTTTCGGGTAGAAATAAATGATATAGGGACTGCCCTTCAAATCTTTACTTTTGTAGGTCTTACCATCACTACCGGCGAGACTGAATGCGGGGAATTTGGCCATATCTTTGCTCCTGAGCAGGGATATTCCATGTCTAGCTATCGGAATCAAGCATCGATATAGATCATCTAGATCGCAGTGTAGTGGCGGCTTTAATATACTTTTTGAAGAAAGGTTGTTCCACCAACACGTCGCTGTTGCCATTTATCCGTTATATGCAGCGCACTTTCAGAACCACCTATGCCCAAATATC
Organism: uncultured bacterium; assembly: GCA_965366325.1. Taxonomy (GTDB): domain Bacteria; phylum Planctomycetota; class UBA11346; order UBA11346; family UBA11346; genus JANQLF01. The sequence goes on along the minus strand of CBDUFM010000481.1, from coordinate 1,160 downwards.
CATAGTTATTGATGAGGCGTGCAAGGCAGTCATACACCAAGGCCTTACGTTCTTGATCGAAATAAATCAATACATTCCGACAAAATATTAGATCAAATCTACTACTAACGTTTAAAGCATCGGTCAGGTTCCATTGCTTAAATGTTACAATTTTACGCAGGTCCTCTTTAATGCGATAATGATTTTTATCGACTTCAGTGAAATAGGTCCGCAAACCTGTCTCGTCCATACTGCGAGAAGGCAAGCATATGACGACAGAGATAGTGACCATGCGCTCGACATAGCCATACATCCACGTAAGCCAAAAGGCTGTTAATCCACCATTCCGATTGTTAACCATTGTATGCCAGTTATGAATATAAAAACACATTATTTAATGCCGACTTTATTCAAAGCATGAGTCGTAAAGTCTGTTGCTATAACTACGCTACGATATTTTTCATACACTTAAAGTCAAATGCATCAACCGAGATAAATTTAATACACGCGATAAAAACATCCAATCCATTTTTGACTACATTGAGACATTATATAATCGCATCAGAAAACATTCATCACTAGGCTATGTAGACGCAGTGCAACATGAAGCACAATTGAATGACGCCCTCCTCCAAAGCTGCAAAGACATACTGTCAGAAACCCAGAGCATGGCACTTCCGTCCCTAGACGGCAAGAGCTACCCTATATCTTGCCTTGCTCAATCACTCTTTGTCCGCGTACAGGAAGGAGACACTGAAAAGTGTCTCTCTACATATGCCAGCGACTGCTGTGGCTGATCTCGCAGATATGATTGATCCCGCTATTAAGCAACGAATTGCTGCGCGAGGCATCCAATTACAACATCTCATAGACGCATGTATCAACGGAGGCTATCAGCAGCAGCTCTTGTTTGAGGATAGGCACCAAAATAAAATCATTAAAGTATGGCGATAATAAACACCAATTCGCAAAGCTTCTAGCAAACAAGGCTGTTCAGACTAGTAATTGCAATTAGCATATACACATGAACGGAAATTCTTGCTGCGGTCCGGAACGCACCCAACAAAGTACCTATCCTAGCACTCAACAGGGCAACCAACAAACCAATGGTTCACACCCGCCTGAGCTACGCTATGCAGATGGCACTCAGCCCCCCACACCCTGTTGCCTCCCTACATTTG
>CBDUFM010000480.1:0-3344 GCA_965366325.1 uncultured bacterium | reverse complement strand
CATCAAGTCGGCCTCTGCACAACAGCACCCAATCTGGTGAAGGCCCTGAGTGCTCAACGTGCCATTGAGCAGCGTGGCCTGCTCACGCGCCTAGATTTGGGCAGCTTAGCCGCCAGCACAGCCTGGCAGTGGCTGCAAGCAGCAAGTCATAGCGCCGTACCTTCACAACGTGCAGCCTATCAGGAAGCGCATTTCAGTGATCGCCCCTTCCTCTGCATCGTTGGTGAGGGCGAACATCTTGAGGCCAAACAACAAATCCAAGACCTCAGCCGCTCCCTACAAGGTGCTTGGGCACTGCATAGCCACGGCCAGCTACCGATGCACCACGCCCAAGACACGCGCTGGGATGCGCACCCAAATCACAATCTAATTTTCATTGGTAACCCATTTGACAATAGTTGTTTACATGATTTTCTTAAGGCTAAGGCTCGGCATATTGACCCAATGCTTCACTGGGATGAACGCACCTTAACCAGCCCAAGCGGCAACAGTCTGCGCAGTAACATCACCGCACTGCAGTGGCTGATCAGCCTAGATGACTGCCACTATTGGGTAATCAACGGGCCACAGCTGCGCTTTCCAGTCGGTTTGCGCCCCCTACAAAATGCCCCTTCCCACATTCTACTGCGCGGTGGCAAAACCTTGTGGCAAAGCGAATAGGACTGGTATCAGGCCAGCCAGCAACATAGTACCGCGCGATGCGTTACTCCTTACTCTTGCTCGTTTTGTGCCTTCTCACCTGCAGCTGCGCTAGTCACGCTCGCCTACCCGGCGAACTGAGCACAGAAGAGGCTGCCGCACTGGCCTTCCTTAAAAAAGACCCCTTCATGCGCATTAGTCGTATCGAGCGTGAAGATGAAGGACAGTTGCTGGTAACCAGCCAACAAGGCAATCAAAAAGTACGTTATCGCATTACAGCAGATAAAAACAAAACAGCCAAAGATATGATTCAGAAAATACCCCTGCACGTCGTTTATCGTGAAAATTTTTAGCATTTAATTATCTCAGCGGAGTACCATGCGTTTATACATTCTCTACCTCACTTCTATTCTCTGCGGTTTCTGCATGATGTCTCTTGAAATGCTGGGTGGGCGCTTTTTGCAACCCGTATTTGGCACCGGCATCGATGTTTGGTCCGCCATCATCACCGTCTTCATTCTCTCACTCTCCATCGGCTACGTTATCGGTGGACGCATTGCTGACCGCTCACAAAGCAATTTACCGCTTGGCCTTATTATCACGGTCTCGGGAATCTTTTACCTATTATTACCAACCTATGCCAAACCATTTACAGAAATGATGGGCGGCAGTGGCGGGACTCTCCACGACCAAGCCATCAGTGTTTTAATTGCGGCAATGGCATTATTCTTTTGCCCTTCACTTTTACTCGGCTGTGTTTCACCGATGCTGGTTAAATTAGTATTTACCACCGCTGCAAAAGTAGGTCGTACGACGGGCACACTCTATGCCATTGGCTCATTTGGAAATGTACTCGGCATTTTATTTACCACGTACGTTTTACTAACTGCCTTTAGTTTAAACGGCAATATGATCGGCCTTGGCGTCATACTCTGTCTAACCGGTCTTGCGCATGTGTTCATTCGTACCAGTGCGAAACGCAAATTAGAATCGCTCGAAGGCATCGACACCAGTGCTGAAACATTAACCGATGCGGAACCGGTACAATGAAATACCAAATCGGCGCAACCGTCGCTGTATTAATCAGTATCGTCATTGGCATCACCTGTCAGCAAGATCCGTATAAAATTCGTGAAATTGGTCGCGAAGGCGATCAATTAGCGCTCGATCATCGCGACAGCCCCTATTCACACATTTCGTGGATCACCAGTGACAGTGGCAATTACGCACAGCTCCGTTTTTTCGACAAAGTCGAAGGTGGCGCCTGTCTAAATCCTAGCTGGGACAATTATGCACAGCTAGCTAAAACGAACCCACAACTCACCCACCTCGTACCCAACAAACCATGGGCCGCTCGCGGCAAACCCGGTAAAAAATGGCCGAAAGATAAACCGCACCCGAGCCCAGGCACCCTACCCAACACAAAATATGTCTGTCTGTTCCCTGCGTCGGTATTACTGAATCGCGATGTAATGGCTGAAGCTGAAAATGATCCGCGTAAAGCAAAACCGAATATAATTATCGTCGGCCTCGGCTCTGCTATTGGGATTAGCGTTTTTGCTCATCATTTTCCCGAAGCAAGTATAACCGTTGTCGACATTGATCAGGCCGTCATTGACATGGTCTACGATCACTACCCCTTTATTGAATGGCTCAGCAAACAGACCTGTAGTGATGGTCGACCACGTTTAAAGATTAGCGCTGGCGATGCCCGCCAATTTATGCACTACCCACAAATGCGTAATGATAACGGGCTCAAATATGATGTCGCGGTACTCGATGCATACACCTCCGGCTCGACCATTCCATCGCATTTAATGACCAAAGAATTCTTTCAACAAATTAAAGATCTCTTAAGACCGAATGGCATTCTTATGTCAAATATCATCGGCAGCTACACCGGGGCAAAGAAATTTGTAGTTGGCGGCGCTATGCGCAGCATGCAAGCGGCTGGTCTAGAACACATCCATAATTTTCCCATATTAGCGGGCCCACTACAGTCAGATGAGCTCATGGGCATTAACAACGAGCAAGCACGCAACAACATAATCATGGCTTGTGCCAGCCCAATTGATCCTGGAAAGCATCGTGTGGCCTGGGAAAATCTACGACAATTTATGCCTTATAGCGACCTACCGCTAGACAGCGCTGTCACTGAGCAAATTACCCTACTCGCTAAAGATAAAGCCGGCAATTTAGAAACACTGAGCACCAGCGTAGGCATGCCGCCCATTGATGCATCAGTCTTGCGTAAAATTCGCGCTGATGCCGAAGTCTTCGTTAAAAAATACCTCGCTGGTAAAAAAACATTGGCTCGATATGACGATTTCACCCGCCTCCTCATCGAAGACGCCAGCCTCGTCCAAAGCTGCATCCAAGGGGTCGAGCAACAGTGGGGTAAAACACTCCCACTAGGTTGGTCACACATCCCTGCGCAAAGCGTCATCTTTTATCAGCGAACTGATTGGGTTTTATTTACCCGACGCACCTATCAGCGCAGCATGATGGCATCGCGTGCTCGTGGCGAATTTGGCTACACCCATGATGGCGGCAATATCGTTGGCCGTGCAGATGGCAGCGGACGGGCTTCCAGCCTTATTCCCGATGCACCAGTATTTACCGATGCACAACCCAATGCGGATATTTACAATCGCTAATGGCTAAAGTGGTCATTGTTACGCCCAACCCCCTGCTCGACTGCCTGC
>CBDUFM010000479.1:0-3349 GCA_965366325.1 uncultured bacterium | reverse complement strand
TTCAGCATTAAAATTAAACACAAAAACTAAACGACCGAGACGATATGCCAACCAGCGCTGTTCAATATGCTCAGCCAATAGCTCAGCCTGATGCTGGTGCATCTGATCAGCACACACAGCCAGCATGGCCTTATCAAAAGCTGCTAAACGCGCATAACGCAAGCTCGCATCGTCAACTAAATGCCATTGACGGCGCGCAAATGCATACGACCAATCATTGCCTGCTCGCGGGAAATCGATCCATTCTGGATGACCAAATTCATTGCCCATGAAATTGAGGTATCCCTCACCGCCAACACTACAGGTCATCAGCCGGATCATTTTATGCAGAGCCATTCCGCGTTCGACAACAATATTCTCCACCCCAATCGACATAGCCGTGTACATCTCTTTATCCATCATGCGAAAGCTCAGGCATTTGTCGCCCACCAAGGCCTGATCATGCGACTCGGCATAGGCTATGGTTTTGACATCATTGCGACGACTGCGTAACTGCCCAAATATCTCTGCAACATTCCAAGACTCATCTGGACAGTCATCGAGCAACTTGGCCCACATATCTGGCGTGCCCATTGCAAGACGATAGTCAAACTCTAGACCACCCTCCTCCATGCGCAGGCCCAAGCCAGGCATACCACTCATATCTTCAGCGATACTGAGCGCTCTGGGATTAATTTCATGAATCAGCTGATTTGCCAGCGTCAGATAACACAGCGCATCTTTATCGACACTGGCATTAAAATATTTATCATAAGAGTCGAAATTTTCACCCAAGCCATGGTGGTGATAAAACATCGAGGTCACACCGTCAAAGCGAAAGCCATCCAAATGAAAGGTTTCCAGCCAATAACGACAATTAGACAATAAAAAGTGAACCGTTTCCGCTTTGCCATAATCGAAGCAGCGAGAATCCCACGCTGGATGCTGACCGCGCTCACCGCCATGAAAATACAAGGTCTCGGTGCCATCCTGTAAGGACAAACCTTCCACTTCATTTTTGACGGCATGCGAATGAATTAAGTCCATGATCACGGCAATACCCGCTTCGTGACAGGTATCCACTAGATCCATGAAATCTTCTGGCCTACCAAAGCGTGACGACAAGGCAAAGAAGCTCGACACCTGATAACCAAAAGAGCCATAATACGGATGCTCCATGAGGGCCATAATTTGAATCGCATTATAGCCTGCAGCAATAATCCGTGGCAAGACTTCCGTTTTAAATTCACTAAAACTACCGACCCGCTCTTCTTCGAGCGCCATGCCAATATGACATTCATAAATTAACGGTGTCTGCGCTGCCCATTGAAAGTCCGCTACCCGCCACTGGTAAGTAAGATGTGAACGATGGACCTGCGCATTAAACGAATGGTCTGGCAACTGCACAACGCGCTGTGCATAGGCCGGTAAACGATCACCGGACCCACCGGGCCAACGCACATGCAAGCGAAACTCATCACCTTCTTGCAAACATGACAAGGGAAAGCAAAGCTGCCAATCGCCAACATCATTTATGCGCGTTAACGTAAATTCATCGCGACATTGCCAATCCGTGCATGCGGCCAACAGATAAACGGCCTCTGCATGCGGTAAACGTTCACGCAAAACCCACTGTTCGGCCTCACGCTGCAACCCATAATACAAGTGGCCACTTGCAAAATCACGCAGGCTTTGCTCGCCCATAAAATGATGGCGGCGTTGCTTGGCGTAATTAATTCGTTCCTGAATCGCATCTGCATGCGGTTCTAACCATCCATCGCGACGGATCAGCTCAATAGAACTCATGGCTCAGCGCCTAGTGAGCGCGCCTTCTCTAAACACCAAGTCACCAACGCAGTCCAACCTGTTTGATGGCTTGCCCCTAAACCTTCGCCAGTGTCACCGTGGAAAAATTCATGAAACAAAATGTGTTGATCCCAATGCGCATGACCACGTATGTCTTGCTCACCCCAAAACGGTCGCTTACCCGTCTTAGGATCATGGAGAAACAAACGGCTTAGACGGCTGCAGATATCGCCAGCAATATCCTTCAGGTTATGAATCTGCCCAGAACCTGTTGGATACTCAATAGTAAAGGAATCACCGTAAAACTCATAATAACGTAACAGCGACTCAACCAACAAATAATTCAATGGGAACCAAATCGGGCCACGCCAGTTCGAATTACCGCCAAACATAGTGGTTTCCGAGTTTCCTGGCGCATAGTCAACGCGATACTCTTCTTCACCAACATGGAATATCAGCGGTTGATCTTTATGGAATTTCGACAAGGAACGGATTCCATAGGGCGAAAGAAACTCCGACTCGTCAAACACATACTTAAGCACGCGACGCAAATTAAATTTATCTATCAGCGACAAGAGAATCTTCTGTTTGTCATCATGCGAGTAAATTAAATGCATTGCCATTTCAGGCTTATTCAACATGAACCAATCAAGACGCTTTCGAAAGCCCGGCAAAGACGCTAAGGTATGCTCGTCAATCGCACTCACTGCGAACATCGGAATTAACCCCACCATCGAGCGCACTTTTAACGGAATCCGTTCACCATCCATACGCACAGCGTCGTAATAAAAACCGTCTTCATCATCCCACAAACCATCAGGGCCATTAATTGCCTCATTGATGCTCATAAAATGTTCGAAGAATTTTGAAGCAATATCACTAAAACTGCTATCTCCACGGGCTAGCTCGAGCGCCATCTCTAATAAGCAGGCACAATTAAAACCCATCCACGCAGTCGCATCGGCCTGTTCCAAAGTGCCACCGGTTGGTAACGTTGCACCTCGGTCAAAAATCCCAATGTTATCTAGACCCAAGAAGCCACCGCTGAAAATATTACGGCCTTCAACGTCGGTCTTATTCACCCACCAAGTGAAATTCAATAAGAGCTTATGAAAGACACGAGTTAAAAATTCCCTGTCGCGCCATCCAACTTGTCCACTCGCTACATACACCTTTAACGCGGCCCAAGCATGGACCGGCGGATTCACAGCGCCAAATTCGAACTCATAAGCTGGAATCTGACCATTTGGATGCATGTACCACTCACGTAAAAATAAAATCAACTGACTCTGTGCAAAGCGCTGATCTAATTTTGCAAATGGAATCATATGAAAGGCTAAGTCCCATGCCGCATACCACGGATATTCCCATTTATCCGGCATAGAGATCACATCACGATTATACAGATGTTTCCAATCGTGATTGCGCCCTGCGGTGCGTGCGCTTGGCGGTGCTGGCTGCAAGGCATCACCACGCAACCAATCTTTGACCACATAATAATAAAACTGCTTCGACCAGAGCAAACCAGCATAAGCTTGGCGCATGACGGCGCGCTCTTCACTGG
>CBDUFM010000478.1:0-3353 GCA_965366325.1 uncultured bacterium | reverse complement strand
CGGCAGGTGCAAACCGAGACAGTTGCTGGTCGCCAAGCTGTATCAGTGTTTATGGGTGCTTTTGCGCAGGCAGCACAAGTGAGCGAGAGCATTCCGTACTTTGAAGATGGGATGTCGATTGAATTTGAATTGGTGCGAACTCTGCGTTCGATTGATCAGCGCTTGCGCAACAAACAAAAGGTCATTGGTGTTGTTTCAACAGAAATAGAATTGTTGGAACATTTTTCACAGTTAAGTGGTGAGATGAAACCAGCTTGGCAGTTTGTTGATGAATTGCGTAAGCAGTATGAGGTGCGCGAGGTAAACCCTGATTTCCCGATTGATCAAGAAGTTGATGCTTTGGTTGTTCCGTTGCCATCCGGTTTAACCCAGACGCAATTGAATCGTGTTCATGAGTACATCTGGCAGGGCGGGCCAACATTGTTGTTGGCTGACCCGATGCCGATCTTAATTATGGAAGAATATCAACGATATGGCATAGCGATTGCGCCAAGTCTGCCGCGTTATGATCGCTTTGCGACGCCTGCTCTGACTGCTGATGCTGCGGGTAGTGCCGAGCTCAAGAAAGGTGCGATACAAGACCTTTATCATGCACTTGGTGTTCATTTCCAGCACGATCATATCGCATGGGCGCATTTTAAACCAGATGCAAGTTTACCAGTGTTACCGCCCGAATTTGTGTGGCTACGTGAAGATGTCGATTCGTTTGCTGCCGACGAAATGGTGCAGGGCTTACAAACCATGATGTGCATCTATCCGGGATCAATTACTGTGCGCCCCGGTAGCGGCATGAACATAGAGCCCTTGATTAAAATAGGTACAGATGTGCAATGGGGCGCGAATCCATTTAGCGATTATCTGCGCGGTAGCGGTAGTGCTATGCAATTCCAAACACAGGTACAACGTACGCGACGGATTGATGCGGCGCCGGCATTAGGCGTTTCGATTAAGGGGCAGATGCCGCGTGCCTTTGCATCGGATGTATCAGGAACAGGGGGCACTGGTAGTGAAGAAGCGCCATTGGCGATTGGGCAAAAGAGTGCCAAGTCAGTACATGTGATCATGTTGGCGGATTTAGATTTTGCGCATGATCGTTTTTTTAGTATGGCCAAACGCATGGATAAAAAGAATTCATCAGATTTTCAGAAAATATGGGCCAGTATTCGCAACGTACAGTTTCTCTTAAATGCCGTTGATTCCCTGCTCGGTGACACGGATCTCTTATCCCTACGACGTCGTCAGGCTCGCTATCGCAGCCTTGAACGCTTGGATGCGCTACGCCAAGAAACGCGTGATAAGAAATTGCAGGATAAAGAGACTTTAGAGAAAAAAGTTGATGCAGAGGTTAAGAGTATTCAAGGTGAATTTGATGCACAGATTCTCGCTATAGCAGAACGAGAAGACCTCGATGCCCATTCAAAACTCAATAAAACAAGTTTGCTGAAAAAAGAACGAGAAGTGTATTTGCAGCGTTTTACTGACACACAAAATAAGGCACTCGCCATCGCTATTCGTAACGCAGAAATTGAAGAGCGCCGTGTCCTGCATAATTATCAAGAGCAAGTCGGCTTAATCTCGATTGCTGTGCCAGTGGGCATTTTGTTTTTCGTTATCAACGTCGTGTTGTATCAGCGGCGGAAGCGTGAGCGTCGTGATATTCCAGTCAATCGATTGCGCGGAGATGCTGCATGAGAAACGTGGCGATTATTTTAATAATTTTCGCAGTGCTGAGCTCTGTGTGGTTGGCATTGCCGGAAACGCAAACAGCAGATCAGTCAGCTACCATTGAAACCAGATTTATCGGTGATTTTAAAGCAGAGACACTCGGGCGTCTGCGTATAAGCAGGTGGAATGCTCGGGCGCTAGCTGCGCAAACAATTGAGATTGAAAAGCGAAATGAAGCTTGGGTGCTTCCCCAGCATTATAATTATCCAGCTGATGCCGGAAGTTTAGTGGGTGACTTGGCAGGTGCCTTGTTAGCTATTGAGTTGGCGCGTCCGATTCAAATGGATCGCACTGCGTGGAGCGATTACCGCTTGCATGACCCGCTTACCGATGCTTACGAGGATGGTCTACAGTATGGCCGTCGAGTGAGTCTGTGGTTGGATACCGGCGTTTTAGCAGTCGATATTGTAGTCGGTGCTGAAGTGGATAGTGACAAGAAACTACGTTATATACGTTTCGTTAAAGACGGACAAGTTTTTATTGCGAATTTTGATCAAGCCCTGCCGACTAGATTTAGTGACTGGGTCGAAACGCGTTTGCTGCCCATTGATGGTGCTGACATTCGTTATGTGAAATCAGACCAATACCGCTTTGATGAATCACAGCGAAAGTTGCAAAAGGGTGTTCACGCAGAGTTTGCTCGTGACCATGTCGATCAGTTGTGGCGTTCGCCGCATGCATCAGAAGGGCAGGTCGTCAATGACACGGCTGTCTATCGCGTATTACGTGCTGCCTTAGAGGCACGTTTACACGGTGTAAAGCCTCTAGATTTACGCAATATAAAACAGGCTGAAGTGTATGGTGTGTTTTTAAATCGCGGCATTGGTACAGCAGCCGGACGTAATCCTTTGGCTGGTAATGAAGGCTTGTTGACGATTGGCTGCAAGGATGGCATCTATTACAACCTCTATTTGGGTGAGTTGGCACAAGATGATAGTTTAGATCATGTGTCGCTGAGTGGTGGTTTTCGCTATGTGATGTTGGCTTGTGAATATCGTTTAAATGACGATGAGTCGTATAATGGTTCCAATGCCCAGCAGTGTATGCATCAAGGAAAGACTCGTGCTCAGGCCTTAAATGCTCGATTTACGCAGTTTGTTTATGTTATTGAAGAATCAGATTATAAATTACTACATCCAACCTTGGAAGATTTATTCAAAGTCCCCGATCAAGCACCACAACCGTAAATAGAAGAACATCCTACGTTCGTAATCTATTGGAGCCAAAATGGTAGATACATTTAGTCTTGCAGAAACATTAAAACAAGAAAATCAAGAACACCTCATTGAAGGTATTGAAGCATTGTCTGATGCTGAGCGTGAAGCTTATCTCGCACGTTTAGCCACCGTAAATTGGTCAGAATTACAAAAGCCTGCCGAAGCAATTCCGGTGAGCTCGGTGAGCTCGGTGAGCCCCAGCCGCGTCATTGCGTTAAGTGAGCGTGCTGAACGCCGTGCTGAACTACAAGAACTTGGCGAGAACGCTTTGCAAGCTGGTCAAGTTGCGGTCTTGATGGTTGCTGGTGGGCAGGGAACACGCTTGGGCTTTGCTGGCCCTAAGGGATGTTTTCAGATCGGTGCGCACAGTGGGAAAAGTATTTATCAAATACAGTCTGAAAAGGTACTCAG
>CBDUFM010000477.1:0-3360 GCA_965366325.1 uncultured bacterium | reverse complement strand
GGGCAGCCCACTGCGACAGCCTGCACAGCCTGCATGACCGCAAGCATGTCGAGCGCTTGGCCAATGCCTGTGCCAAACAGGGTAAACAGCTGCCGATCTTCATTCAGGTCAATACCAGTGCTGAGGCCGCCAAGGCCGGTCTCGAGCCAGATCAGTTAGAGCCGATGCTCGTAGCCTGCCGCCAGCACCCCGACCAGCTCGCAGTCCAAGGTCTGATGTGCATGGCTCCAGTCCGCGAAGCCGACGGCAGCAGCGATAGCCTGATCCGCAAAAGCTTTGCTGATCTGCGCGTGCTTGCAGAGCAATATGGGCTCAAGCGCCTATCCATGGGCATGTCGGGTGACTATGATCTAGCGATTGCCGAAGGTGCTACCGATATCCGTGTTGGCTCGATGCTGTTCCAATGACAGACCATGATTTCATTGCAAAAATAATATTGTTGAAAACATAAGGCACTGTGGCCAAGAAAACGAAACACCAAGAACTTATCAAGGACGCCGATCAGCAATTTCGCTTCGACACCATCGTGGAATCGCTGCGTCCTAAAAAAATCAGTGTCCGTTTAAATAAAAATCGTCAGACCCTGATCAGCATGCGCTACCAGAAAGATCGTAGCCTGCGCCTGAGTATGCATCATGGTTTTCTCGCCGACGCCGAGGTAACCAGCGAGATTATAGGCTTCGCCATCGCAGGGGGCCGCGGCTCTTTTCCGCGTGTTGACCAGTTAATGAAGGAAATTTATTACGGTCGCAGTGACCTGAGCAATCAGCAGCACAGCCCGCGTCTGGAAGCACATTTTACACAGCCAAGCGGCGAACAAATTCCTGTGCAGGACATCCGCTGCATTGGTGATAATTATGATTTTGAAGCCTGTTATGATCGCATGCACCGGACCTATTTTTCAGAGCTCAGCAAACCACGCTTCGCCTGGGCCAGAAATTCCGCAGCCCGCGAACTGCGCAGCATCCGCTTCGGTGCCTACTACAGTGATCAATGTAAAATAGTGTTGAACCCGCGCCTGCGCCAAGCTTGGGTAGCTGAAGTCTTCGTTGAACACATATTCCACCACGAACTTTGTCATCATCGCCAGCGCCTTAATCCCAAACGCGGCGAAAAAATGCACAGCCAACGCTTCAAAGCCTGGGAACAAAGTTTCCCCGGCTACGAGCTCGCCAGATACTGGCAGCAAATCCGCCTCAAGCAGCTGATGGCCGCGCCGCAGGAGATGAAGGCCGGGTTTCAGGAGAGTTTTATTGAGTGAGGTTTAATTGATTTAATTTATAGATCCCTGATGATGCCACTGATCTGCGTGAACGTAAGTGTCGATATGAACTATTCGTTAATAAAGTAATTGCATGAAGGACGAGTAATCATTTGGGCGCTTTAACTACGAACGGTTCAATCTTTATGTCATATGAGATAGTGCTGCCGCGTAAAACAGGACACATTATGCCAGATTTTAGATTAATTTCACCTTGGCAGTTTTGTGATGTTGGACTAATGGCCTCTTCTTGCCCCGAATCATCAAAAGTGCGAGTGATGCTTTCTATTTTGTATCGCAGATTTGTTGTAGTTAAATCATTGGATTGTTTTAATATTTTCAATTCAATATACAAACTATTTTCAGTTACTTGATCTGTAAGGTTTGCTGAGTATTCATTGCCAGAAAAAACACATGTTATTGTTTTTGATGAATCTGCGCGATGCTCAGTTAATGTGAATAAAAGATTTGTATTATTTTCAGAAATTTCGCTTTCAGCATATAGGGCGATATCCATTGTAACACAAAGCACAAGTAAGATTAGGGTGGTTTTCATGTCTGCGCCTTTCTTTGAGGGCCTAAAAGTGAAAGCCTAAGGAATTCCAACTAGCAGTTGATAAATTACCACAGGCCGTTCCTGAATCATGTCATACATACTAGGGATCGAACTCGTGCAATCAATCTTGGTTACACCTATCCCTAAACCGAAAGTAGTCACACATATCTTGAAACATTATTCAGACTAAGGCTTGTTCTCATGGACTGAAGCGGGTGATTTATATGACCAAGTTCGCAATCGACATAGAATCAATTCAACGATTTGTAATTCCCCCCTGGGTGCGCCGAACTCCGATTCGGCATTAGAATTACGTAAGTAATTTTATTTTCGCATAAGCAACCAAGCACTGATAGAGCATATTTGCCAGCCTAACTTCCAAGCAATATCTAATTGCCGAATCGGAGTTCGGCGCACCCAGGCTATTACTCTACTCAGATCACCAATTGATCATACAATGTCTATAAAACTCATACTTCCTAAGTAGACCGAAAGTAGACACACATATCTTGAATATTTATTATCTGTCAGGCAATAAACATACATCATTTGGATGAGTTGGTATTCCACCGCCTTGCTTATTTTGTGCATCCGCGCTCACGTAATAACGAAGCCACCTTTTTCTTTCCTAGTGACTCCGCGAGTTTGAGCGGGGTCGTATAAGCTTCGTTGACAATCAGTTCTTGCTTGGGATCGATTTCATCCCAGCGTTTGAAGCCCTCTATGCCTTGAAAATCATTTTCGAGGCATTGATGCCATTCGCGCCAGGCCAATGGCTGCTCTACGATATCAATCAGGCACTTATATAAATTGGGATAGACTTCCCAGGTATCCATTTCGTAAAGCGTTCGCCATTCACGCTCACTTTGTTCACGGCATTCAATTTCTGCAGCTGTTCGAAATGCGGCTTGGCCCAGTTCACTGCTCAAAAACTGTTCTAGGTTCTGTTGTTCTGTGCACCAGGTAATGAAACTTTCAAGCATCTTGTGGTCGAAACTTTCCATCGAATGTGTGGTTATTCGCCAGACAATCACGGCAATAGTTTCCTGATTTATGCCATGGTGCTCAATGATGGGCTGTGACCATTTTTCAATTAATCCGAAGTCATACTGTGGGTGAAAACGCCGCGCCCATTCAAGAAATAGGGGGATATATTGAGTGTCTTTGCGAATTAATTCGCTCAGGGCCATAGCGCCCATGTGGTCATCTCTATCGGTATCCCAATAATAATATAAATTTTCACGCACGTAGGATGCCAGTTTATCATCTAAATCATCGTGCTGTAGCACGGCATGATAGAAAGCTAATTGACTGGGATTTTCTGTGTAACGCTTGTCTACTGGCGATGGGTAGGCCTCAAAGACTTCGTTGTTCATGCGGCCAAATTCAAAACAATAATAAGAATCCCATTCACGATGCAGATCTCTGAGTTCCTGCTTTGTTTGCGCCATCTTAATCAGTTTGTCTAAGGTTGCTTCCAGCGAAGTCTTGTCTTGCAAATCGACCAGTATCTGTCCAGCTTCTAATGACATGGGCTTACTCT
>CBDUFM010000476.1:0-3360 GCA_965366325.1 uncultured bacterium | reverse complement strand
ATTGTGGGCATGGGCTGTTGGCTGATCGCCAATGGTCACGAGACCTTTACCATCGGCGATATTTTTCAGCTGCAAATGCTGACCTTTATGGTTTTAAATCCGGTATTTATGCTGGTGCAAAGTATTACGGAAACTCAGCGTAGTTTGGCATCGATGGAGCGTGTTTATGAAATTCTTGAGCGACCCATGGAAAAACCAGATCGTGAACATGCACGCTCTGTTCCACAGCAGGTCGAACGCATTGAGATGAAGGATATGTATTTTGCCTATGGTTATGATGACGAGGAAAACCCAGAGATTGAGGATGATAAATATGTGCTCAAAAATATTAATCTCGATGTACCGGGTGGCAGCGTGGTTGCCTTTGTCGGTCCATCTGGTGCGGGTAAAACGACCTTAACGGACTTACTGGCGCGTTTCCACGACCCCGTAAAAGGATCTATATTATTAAATGGTGTGGATATACGTGACTATAAATTATCAGAATACCGCACCCTGCTTGGCGTGGTGCAACAAGAAGTCTTTTTATTCGACGGCACTATCCGTGAAAACATTGCTTATGGACTGCGGGATACAACAGACGAGGCAGTAGAAGACGCGGCACGCCGCGCAAATGCGCTCGAATTTATAGATAAATTAGATGATCGCTTTGAGAGCATCATTGGCGAACGTGGTGTGAAGCTCAGCGGTGGTCAACGCCAGCGCTTATCGGTTGCGCGTGCGATTTTAGCGAATCCGCGTTTATTAGTGTTGGACGAGGCGACATCGAATTTGGATACGGAAAGTGAACAGCTTATTCAGGCATCGTTGACCGAGTTGTTTAAAAACCGTACGACTTTCGTAGTTGCACATCGTTTATCAACTATTCGCAATGCCGATATTATCGTTGTGGTCAAAGACGGTGAAGTTATTCAGCAGGGTAATCATCAAGAGTTAATTGCCGCTGGTGCAGGTACTGAGTATTATGAAATGGTGCAGCGGCAGGAGAACATGGATTAGTGCTGGTTTTTATTTAACGCCCCAGAGATCAAGTAGGTACCATTTATAGATGATTTCTATAAAGTCACTCTGATCCATGGACCAAAGAATTGGTGCGTAGATTGCTCGAACATAGGGGGCTAGCACTTGCTCCTGATCGTGGAAAAAAACTTCCAAAATTTTCACGACTGGTCCAGGCGAAAGTAAGTAAACAACGATAGCAACAAGCGTAATAAGTACCCAAAAACCGAGCTGATTGTCACTGCTTTCTCTTGGCGCTTGATCTGTATCGCTCATAGCGGCGTACTACTATAAACACTGTTGGTCGCATCAGACATCGTTATAAACTATGTCCTACACAAGACTCATGCAAGAAATAGAAGGCTTGAGCAGGAATGCCTGTCTCCTTTTGCATGACATCGGTTAATAAGCTCTAGAAAGGCAGCGACGAAAGCACTATGGATTCACAGCACAACGTATTTTTACCGCTCCTGATGAGCTGTCAGGCCGATTTGCGTGCGTACCTGAGTGTTATGCTTCGCGATTGGCAGGCTGTGGATGATATCATGCAAGAGACAGTGATTGTGCTGTGGGAAAAATTTGCCGAGTATGATCAGTCGCGGCCCTTTGGAGCGTGGGCTCGTGGCTGTGCGCGCTTTCAGGTGATGGCCTATTATCAAAAGCAGAAGCGTTCACGTTTGGTGATGGGTGAGGCGGCAACGGCGGCGCTCGAGCAGGCAATGGCAGAGATGGAAGCCGAGACTCCAGAGTCTCAGGCTGAGGCAGCCCTGCGTGAATGCATGAGTAAATTAAATGAACGCCCACGCAAATTATTACAGCTGCGTTATCATGAGCAGTTAGGCTTGGAGGATATTTGTGAGAAGATGCAGATGAGCTTGGCAGCCGTAAAGAAAAGCATGCTGCGTACGCGTAATTTATTGCGCGATTGTTGTTCTGGTTTGATTGCACGTGCTACGGAAGGCGATGCACATGAATGATGATGAACTTATTTATGCGTATTTAGATAATTTATTAGAAGAGTACGAGTTAAAAGCCTTTGAGCAACGCCTTGCATCGGACCCAGTGTTTGCACGTCAGTTAGTTGAAGCGAGTCGTCAACAAATACTGATGGGTCGACATTTAAAAGAAGAAGAGCTACGCAAGATATTACCACAAGAAGACAACGAATCTGCGGCAGATAAATCTGTTATAAAACACGACTTTAAGACGCGTTTACCATTTGCACGATTCACCGCTGTGGCAGCAGCTTTACTGTGTGTAGTAGTTGCAGGTATGCTTTACTTGCAGCATGCAGGACCGGCGAAGGTCTCGTTGAAATGGTCACAATTGGGAACTATGACCGAGATAAGTGAAGTAAGCTGTAATAATCAGGGTTATTCCCTGCAAAGTGCACACGACTCGCAAATACGCCTGCCCGATGCATCTACAGTGCTGATCAGCAGCGGTAGTGCATTAATAATTAAACGGACGCCGTCAGCATGGATTTTTGACTTAGAAACAGGATCCATTGATTGCACAGTCAGCAAACAGAAAAGCGGGGAAGAATTCATTGTAAAAGCAGCTGATCTTGAAATCACTGTTGTTGGGACAGCGTTCTCTGTAATTCGTGATGAAGAGCAATCGTCTGTAGCGGTTTCACATGGGGCAGTTGCAGTGCGCTACCAAAATGAAGAGCGGATTCTTTTGCATGATGGAGAAACTGCCATTGCCGATAAAGACGCAGGGCTTCGACGTCAGCAAGTGGTATGGTCTACGGCTATTATAAATAGAAAATTGCCAGCAATGTGTGATGCTGGTGAAATTGCTCAGGATGAAAACGGTGTTGATGTATTTCGTGCTCAAGGACAGGGTGGTAGGGAATTCGAAATGCGTTCCAAGGGAGTGGGGTTTCGTTCGCCCGCTAAAAATTTATTTATTAATCAAGAGAACCTGTATTTAGAGTGTACGTATAAATTAAATACAACGGGTCGATGGATCGGTATATGGATGCGTGGTGAGAACATGGATACCGCACAGTATATGAGCCCCCCATCGGTGTATGATAAATGGCATACCGTTCGAATAGCATTGAGTCAGATGAAATCACAGGTCAAAGGCCAGGCAGATCTACAAATTGGTGAGGCCGTTCAGCGCTTGGTGATAATGACCAAGGACGATCCTGAGGCCTCTTTGGAAATACGCGGTATTCGTATTTATCGTGAATCAGCTCCATAACGGACTTATTTTTTTGATGTCTCCTTTACGGGGTTATCTGTTAATAAGCAGTATGAACCCCGTTACGTGCACAGGTTGCTGCAAGGAGAAGCCATGATTTACAAGTGTATAATAATACTAAGTCTTTTTATATTAGGGTCTTATGCG
>CBDUFM010000475.1:0-3362 GCA_965366325.1 uncultured bacterium | reverse complement strand
CTTAAGACTCTTTAACACATGCACACGCCCAGTACCAGCTGCAGCACCGAAGTCATCTTCGTACTTCAACTTAACACTTTTGCCTTCAACCAGTTCTTTGAGTAGCGCTGCGCCCTGAGCCTGCAGATCTGCATCATCAGGTAGCGCAACATGTGCTAAACTAAACGCGACCGGTACGGACATGACTTCCACCACTACTACATCAGCAGCGGGTACAGTGACCACTTCTACCGCCGCTGCACGCTGAACGGCCAGCAAGCATAACACACAATTGATCATGACGATCCACAAATGACGCATATACAACCTCAGTTCTATGGGCTCTCATCAGCCACGCTCGGCATAGTTAAGAAGCTCCTGCATTTGAAAGTGCAGATCCGCATCTGCCGCCCCAGCGTATGACATGAAGCGGTCGACTGAACGGCACTTGACTGATTCGTACAACTAAGGCCCTAAAGTGAGCAACACCTATGTGTTGGCCTATGCCTGCTGCGCCTCAATTTCAGCTACACGCGCCTCAAAGGCAGCTGCCTCCTCATCCCGTCCAATTTCACGGTGAAGCTGGGCGCGATAGGACAAAATCACCGCCACCTCTGCAGCGTCTTCGCCCAATTCGCTTTCAAAAATAGCTAAAGCACGTTGGTACAAACTTTCTGCCTCTTTAAATTTCTTTAAATTATCACAGACCAAACCCAATAATTGAATACTCAGGGCCAAGTCCAGATCGTGTGCCGGCAAAGCTTGTTCATTAATTGCCAAGGAACGTCGATAGAGCGGCTCGGCAATTTCATAGCGCTCCTGCTCGCTGTAATGCTCGGCTAAATTTTGCAAACTAGCTGCAAGCGTTTCGTCATGCTTGTCTAATACTTTTTCATTAATCGCGATGGCCTGTTTAAAAAAACCTTCTGCGCGCGGAAAATTACCCTGATTATGAAATAACCACGCTAAGCTATCCAAACAAACCGCTACCTCTGCATGCTCGCTACCATGGACCTCTTCTAAAATAGCCAACTGTCTTTTTAATAATTGCTCAGCCAGATCATACCGTTCTAAATTATCATAGACGTCCGCAAGGTTACACAAACTGCGCGCTACTTCTTCATGCTCTTTACCAAAGGTCCTTTCGGTTAATGCCAAGGCACGCTTTAAATAGGGCTCGGCGTCAGCGTAGGATTCCTGTTCCGTTTTAATAGCCGCCAATAATTCTAAACTTGCCGCACAATTAATTGCATCTACTGGATCCGCTGCCTCAGCCAATTCCAAAGCTGCGAGCGCGTCTGCCTCGGCATCTTCTAAAGCATTATCAGCAAAATTATCTTCGGCCTGATTAAACAGCCGCTCCCATTCTGATTCAGTCATTTTGAAATCCCTGCTCTGCCAGATCAGTGGCGATGTGTAGCGTGTATACTGGTCACATGAGCTCAATGCTTGTAGAAACGCTCTTTACTGAGCGCACACTAGCTTGGTCTCGGCTTATACAATCCCATGCGGCCCAGTACTGCTCTAACTCCGAAACGGCAAGCGCGGCCCCAGCCGACTCAGTCCGATATAGCTCATAAGTATTTTATATTAATTGACTTAAATTATTAGCCCTAGTGCACACTTTATTCTTGATATGTATAGTGTTTAGTACATACTATACGAATGAATGAGTTTGGCCATTATCTGAGATCACAAAGAGAATTAAAGAAACAGGCTGACCGCCGTTTTTCCTTGCGCCAAGTTGCCGAACGCATTGGCGTACAGGCCTCCTACCTCAGCAAGGTCGAGCGCGGTGATGAGGCCCCTCCATCCGAGGACTGCATTAAACGCTTGGCCGCGGATCTTGAACAAGATCCAGACATGCTGTTGGCGATGGCCGGTAAAGTCTCGCGCGATCTACTCGATGTCATCACCAAACGCCCACAGTTATTCGCTGAATTAATCCGCCAATTAAAACATCAACCAGACCATGCAGTGCTCCGCGTTGTCCGCGAAGTGCGCGACGGTGAATGGTAAAGGAGAACACATGTTAGAACTCAACAACGACAGCCTGACCTTTTCATTTCCTGAAATTCACGAGCACTGTAAGCTAACAATTAATTTTATACGGACGCTACGTATTCCTGACGATGAGAAATCCTATCCACTTCCCCCAGGCCTTGGTAATTTCCCCTTGCGTCATGTCGAAGACTTTGCTGATAGCGTTCCCGCTGATTGGAATAAACACGGTGGGATCATGTTGCCCATGTATCAATCAGAAGCTATGTGGCTGTCTTTTTCTCGGAATGAGTACCCCTTTGCAGTTAAAATATCAGCTGGGAAAATATGTGCCGTGACCGGCGAAGAATTCAGCAATGATATACATAACGACCACGAGAAAAAACAAGACTATTTAATTTGCCCTGATCAACCGTGGCTCGATGGCTTTTGCGTAGAAAAAGGAAAAATACGTCAATTCGTAGCAATGCCACTCGGCCTTGGTTATACCGCCGAAGAACAAATTACCGGCAAAGCTGAACATGGTGGCTTACAAATAGTTGTTTATCCAATGAAAAAAGAACTCTATCTAGAGATACTGCGTAAAAAGGAAGAGGAAGAGAAAGAACGCTTGCGCCAATTAGCCAAACTCGGAGCACAACGTAAATCAAGACGCTCTGCCGCCCCAATGGAAGCACTCTGCAGCATGTCCCTTGAAGCCGAGGAATCGGAAATGTGCTTTGGTGAGATGGGCCTCGCTGCCGGTGGTTCCATGCAGCAAGAAATTTTCAGCGACTCCTACGGTCTCGACACCTGGGATACGCAGACACGTGGACGCTGTTTTGTCCACTTGCTCAATTCCATGGCCTGGCGCAGCATCACTGGATCAGATGCACCAAGCATCCCCTTTACTGCCAAAGAATATGATGCCCATGGGCTACCGTGGTTTGACTATTACGATGACGCACATTCCGCCGTCGAGGCCAGCGACACCCTCAAAAATCTTAAGAGCGTGGCCCAACTCAGTAAAGAAAAACAGCAACAGGTTTTACCAGAAAACAGCAGCGTCAAAGCCGAGCACGTTATACCGCTCAAGAAAAACCCCAACAGCGTTAGTGACAGCGGCAACTGGTGAGGCGGCGAAAACACTCTTGAAGCGAGCGCAAGAATATGGCAAAGCCATACTTGATCCCCATACTTGATCCTTAGTAGGTGTCGCCATTATGGCGCGACAGCACCGCTAGAAAGGCGACACCTATGCTTCGTTTACTTATTTGTCTCTATGCACTCAGCTGCAGCTTTGCTCTTCACAGTGAAGAGAAAGCCCTGCTCAGTGTCAGTATCCCCAACATCGCTCAATTTTGTGAGAAGTTCAAACAGCACCCGCTTGGTAAAACTCTCTG
>CBDUFM010000474.1:0-3366 GCA_965366325.1 uncultured bacterium | reverse complement strand
CAAACACCAACACCTGAATAAATGAAAACACCGCATACTGCTGCAATCTCAACAGCAATTGGTGGAACAGCACGGGCCAGTTCCTCACGTCCAAACACCATGCCGTACAGTATGAAAGCAGATGCTAAAATTACTCCGACCTGAAAACAACCACCAGGACCGAAATCGCCGTGCGTAATAACGTAGAGGCCAAATATGATAATAAATGGAATCATTAACTTAGCTACGACACGTAAAACTACTTGGTCTTTCATTTATCATCCACCTTTATCGTTGGATGATGCGCCGTATCCATTGTCGGTTCGGGGTCTTCTTCACGACGACGTAGTAAAATCAACATACCCAGTCCCGCCGTTAGAATCACGGCAGTTTCCATCATTGTATCAAAACCACGATAATCGGCCAACAAACTTGAGACTGTGTTTGGAATGTGCGGTGTTCCATGAATGAAAAAGTCGTTCTTCTTAGATAACTCAGTATAGACAATCTCTGACTCATGATGCCCATGCCCGTGATCATCCTGATGAGCATGTGCATGTGCGTCCGTATGCGCCTCGGTATAATAGGGATGCTCAGCATAGGTACCATCTGCATTACGTGTGCGATGAACTTTACCAACCGTTTGCGTCAATAAGTCCTTGGCACGGTGTTGATGTAATGGTGCATTGGTATCACCAAAAGCTGGCATATCTAAAGTACCATAAATCAACGCAGCGCCAGTTAATATCACAACCAGCAAAGCACCCGGCTTAACCCGCGACACCTTTTTTTCCTGACGCCCGGTTATAACCAGAGCACCAATTAATAATATCGTTGATATTCCAGCACCTACGGCTGATTCTGTAAACGCTACATCAACTGCATGCATGTTCGTCCACACCATCGCCATCAGCAAGCTATACAGACCAGCGAGCATTGTTGAGGCGAATAAATCCTTCACCTCCACCACAGCAATGGCAGTCATAACCACTAACAACAACAGTATAGCATCAAATATAAACAGATAACTAATCATGCAGATGTCTCCCCTGCCTGATCAGTATCTTCTTCTGCGCCGGTTTCATCAGCCTCAGCCACTGGCAAAGTCCACGGCTCTAAACCATCCAAACGTGCTGCCTTGGTAATTGCATGCGTCGCCGTAGGCGCGGTTATAATAATAACAATAATTATCAACACGATACGCACGAAACACATCCATGGATCACTTGCGTAGGTATTCGACCAATTGAAATCAGCATCAATGAGCTGAAAAGCTAAGCCCGTTAAAATTAAAAATTGTCCTAAGGTATCACTCTTACCAGCAGGATGTAGGCGTGTATAAAAATCGGGCATGCGCAGTACGCCGATCGCACCCGTTAGTGCAAAAAAGCACCCAATAAGCAGCAGCACAATCGTAACATAATCGTTCCAGGCTAAATCCATTATCAATCAAGCCTCTTCAGTTCAATGTACTTTAATACAGCAACAGTAGCGATGAAATTCATCAATGCGTATAACAGTGCTATATCCAAAAAGTCAGCGCGTTCAGAGATAAATCCAATAACCGCAACCAAGACAACCGTTTTTGTACCCAATGCATTCACCGCTAAAATACGGTCGAATACAGTCGGTCCCTTTAATGCACGCAATAGAAACAAAAAAACGGCAAACAAGAGGACGATGCCTGCTGTAAGAATAATAGGAGTCATGAGGACACGCCCTCTTCGCCGGGCTCAGAACCCGATCCAGAAGCGCCTGCATCTGATACAGTATCGACACTGCCTTCCATGATGCACACTTTCTTAAGCATCGAGCCACTCAACAAATCATCGGCCGTATTGTTGGTTAATGCATGAATAACCAATTCGTCTTCATTGACTTCCATCGTCACTGTACCGGGCGTTAAGGTAATTGAATTCGCATAGGTCGCGGTACCAAAGGCCGTTTTCGTATGCAGCGGAATTTTAATAATTCTTGGATTAATCTGTAGGTCCGATGACCACACCACCTTAGCTACATGGATGTTTGATAAAATCACCTGCCACAGCAACCATGGAATATAAGTCATCAAACCGATAACAGCCTGCAATGGCACTGATTCTGCATCAATAATATTAAGTCGCTTACCCATCCACAAGGTAAACAGAATGCAGACCAAGCCCGATAGTATAAAAAACAAGCTGGTTTGCCCAGATAAGAGCCACCAGAATGCTGATAAAACCACAAACATGACACAAAAACGCATTCAAGCTCCGGAGGGACCTATAATCGCAACCACCTAGCATACGTCAAAAAAGACAGCGACACAAATTATGGTTTGTCAAAACCCAAGAATTTAGGCCAATCGCGGCTACTACCTGTGTGGGCAAAAATCTAAATGCCACTTCCAGACTGTCAATCTAGGTCCTGCACATCAAATGATTTAGCGCAAACACACAGCAAAACACGTTAACGCTACTTATTTATAGGATGCTTCTAAACGGACCTAGCAGGCCAATAAATCAGCCTTGTAAGTGGGGTATACCCACGCTCTAATGGCAATACATGAGTAGTATATGTCAGATGTGTCTCAAGAACCCCGCCACTGCCCACCTCGCAGAATTAAGCCAGGAAACAGGGGAGCTACGTGAATTGCATATCTGCAATACCTGCATTAGCCGCTACCACCTCGACTTGCCCAATAATCCACTGCCGATCTCAAATATCCTCGATATGGCAGCAGCCGTCACACTTGAAAACGACAGCCATAACGAGCAACCTGAAAGCCCCATGCTCAGCATCACCGAAATCTGCAATGATGTACCTTCCTGTACAGATTGTGGACTGAGCTATGCTGACTTTACCAAGAATAATCGCTTTGGCTGCGCTAAAGATTATGAGGCGTTCAGCAATGAATTAGTGACCTTATTCAATGAATTACATGGTGCCGAACAACATATTGGTCGCAGCCCAAGCAAGAGCGATCAACAGAGTCAGCTCTTAGCCAAGCGTATTCGTTTAGAGAAAAAGCTCCAAGATGTAATTGCAGAAGAACGCTTTGAAGAAGCCGCCAGTATTCGTGATCAGATTAAAGAACTTGATCTATGAGTAGCAAACTGCGTCTCCAAACGCTCCTCCACGAAGATAGCCACTGGCTCAAAAGTGAGAACAATGGCATTACCCTCAGCAGCCGCATTCGACTTGCACGCAATGTCAGTGATCAGGCATTCCGTCGCTCCTTGGGTCGTGATGAGCAGGAGCTCCTAACCCAAAGTTTACTCCATGCCTGTCGTAAAGTACTCAACGAAACAGAGCATCTCCACCTGCTCATGGACGAGGCCACCGATACACAACGTAAAGCATTGGTAGAACGGTTCTTAGTGTCACCCGAACTAGCAGCAAGTCGGC
>CBDUFM010000473.1:0-3374 GCA_965366325.1 uncultured bacterium | reverse complement strand
TGTGCTCCACCATGACCACCAGGTACAAAGTCTAAGTCCTGTGGATTTGAGGCTTCTTTATGCATGGCTGCTTTAAAACCATTTTCCACTTCCAGTGGTAATGGGTCGCGCATTTCATCCCATTCGTACTGGTGGCATTTTGGTTTTTCTAAACCCAATGGCTGAGTCCGTTTTATGCTGGTCCAGCGACGCTCGGAATAGGAACCTTCAGTTCCAATGACACGAAAGGTTTCACTTTCTTCACCCAGATGTCCCGCCGCTTCGCGCATTTCTGCAATGCGCACCGTTGCACCATTACTCATTTTAAACAGAGCAACTTCATTTGACAAAGCGCTGTCAGCAAAGAATGGATCGTTGGTCTGATGTTTATAGCCGTAAGCCGTAACCTTAGTCGCATGTGCATCCATAACACAGACAGGTCCACAGACAGAATGTGTCGGGTAATGCATCGGGCCGCCTAAACAGCCACGTTTCAAATACTCTAATTTACGCAGATCCCACTCGGCACCTGCCTTTGACGCTGCGCGATGTTTCATGACTTCGCGCAAATTACACCAGCTATCAACATCATGCATGTATTCACCTTCGGCATAGACAAAATTACCAAATGCGCCTTCTGCAGCTTTGCGACGAGCAAACATGGCGTCTGGGCGATAATAAGATGTTTCGCCCAGCATGTAATTTTGACCGGTTTGCAGACTGGTCGATACTAATTGATCACACCAATCTAAACATTCTTCATCATCAGGAATACTAATTAAAGGAACCGCGCTATACACGTGTTTGCCAGCGCGCATCGCCTGAATGGCTTGTGGTGCATGCAGCCATGGCTGGGTAATAATCACCAAGGCATCAATATCACTAGCGCATATAGCATCTAAAGAGTCAAAGGAATCCCGTTTGTTAAATTTTGATTTCATAAACGGATCATTAGCAAATTTTTCAATGCGCTCTGGTTCACGATCGCATAAAGCAATGCGGTCTACGTCTGGATGACTTTTAAACAATTCGGCAAAGGCACTGCCAAATGAACCGAGGCCGACTAAACCAACACTAATTCCCATCGAATGGCTCCTTTATAAGAAAGCGATGTGCTCATATTGAGCTGTGTTCTGTCGCCCATTCTATGCATAGGGTTTTTGAGTAGCAACGACAGGAATCAGGTATAAATTACGTTTTTACGATATGACTAAAGGCGTTATCTATGCTTGATTTCAAAGTTCATCAGGTCGGGGTTTATCGCTATGCACAGGAAACAACATGGACCAACCCCTTTCCAGTACTAGGTCTACATGTCAGCGGCTTGATCTACCGAAAACGCAGTGACAGCCAACACATCGAGCGCGATCCACCGCCACATTTACATATCTACGGTGCGGGTACGAAATCAACTTACGCCTATGGCAGTGATCGAGAAAATTGGGTTATTCAATTAGACAGCAAGGACATACGTAACACCGATCAAGCAGATATTACTGAGATTAAAAGTGCAGGTCAATGGATTAGCCTACCACAGCGGGTTTTACTCAACAACAAACAACGCAGCCATTGGCAACAGCACTGTCAGCAATTACTAGAAAATAGTCGTGACGCGAGCCCGCGCGGCGAACTCCTAGTCAAAAGTAATATCTGTAGCATGCTGGGCGCTTTTATCAGCTTATCCAATAATGCACAACGCAAAACACCAGCAGAAATATTTAAACAGCTTATTGATGAAGACGAGCACTTTACCAAAAATTTATCAGAACTCAGTGAACAATGCGGCTATAGCGCAGATCACATGCGGATTTTATTTACCAAACACTTCTCACTCAGCCCCGTACAATACCGCATGCGTCGTCGCCTCAGCTTTGCCACTGAATTAATCACCAATACACGCTTAAGCATCAATGATATATCTAAACAACTCGGCTTTCAGCATAGCTCACATTTTTGCACCGCTTATAAAAAGCACTATGGCAACTCACCCGGTCAAGACATGAAGCAGCTACGTCTGTAAAAACACGCACACTGCTCCATTACATTAGAGATCAAGTAATCGACGTATTTCAGGCGCCCAATGCTTTGCCATGAGGTAAAAACCTAAATCAGTTGGATGCGTGCCATCAACGGTTCCGTCCATGAACTCAGACTCTATAGCACTGCTGCCATCGAGAAAATGAATATGCGCATCACCTGCCTCAACTAAACCGGCAACAAAATCACGTTGGTAAGCTATTTCAGCATCTGTTCGCTGACGATCATTAGCCTGTGTCGTATTATGCGCATAGGGCGGCTTAGAAATAATAAGAATAGGCAGCGTAGCATTTTGTTCGCGCAGTATGCGTACAAATTCCGGCAGCGTCTTGCCTATCCCAACATACCCTGTATTTGCCTGATAATCTAAAATAATCAAATCGGTATCTGCGACATCATTAATATAACGTGCCAGCGCTGGCTCACCCTTGCCGTTGCCGGAAAAACCCAAATTAATAAACTCACAATGGAGCATACGACTTAATAAATTGGGCGTAGACATGCCTGGGCGTGCCGCACAGCCACCTTGGGTAATTGAAGTCCCATAAATAACGATGCGTTTTTTATAATCACGCACAGCCTCTATCGTCGACCCCTCATCAATGCCAATACGTAAACTTGTTACTGCTTGATAAAGCGGCATGTTAATTAAAAACTCTCGTTCTGCGTCTTCTTGATGCGCATACAGCAAACAATTATACTGATCTTTTTTGGGATCAATACGCGTAACACCATAAAAAATAAATTGGCCGTCCTGCTTCACATATAAATCACAACCACACTGACCCGTCGCAGGCATATGGTACATGCCGGCAGGACCCGCCAGCTCTACCGCTACCGCCACCCGTTTACTCGTCGTTTTAAAACGCAATTGCCCACCAGAGCAATTATTGGCCAGATGGTCCACAGCCTCTGGGATATCCCCCTTCTCATTGGGCGGTAAACGTCGAAATATCTGCTTATCGGTATTCCACGCAAAACCGTGCAAACCGATAGCATCATCGAAGGCAGAGACCCAGCTCATACCCTGTAGTTCAGGCTCTGACACCCGCATCGCACTGTCGTATTCAAAAGCATTTTTCATCTATATAAGATCCTTAAGTCAGTCTGCGCACGCATTGTTGACAGACTTCTCACTAATATCAAGGATCCATACGTGTTCTAATTCACTAGCACTGTTAACGGTTTACAATTAAATAGCTAAAAATAAAATTAAACATTAAGTGTCAGGTTTAGGCTCTTCTGAATCTTGATCCGCATTCTGTTCAACGCTAGTTTCATCAACCGCATCGGGTTCAGACGTCTGTTCACCTGCCGCTGCAACTGCTCCATCTTCATCAGCGGACACAGCCTCTTCA
>CBDUFM010000472.1:0-3383 GCA_965366325.1 uncultured bacterium | reverse complement strand
GTCGCCGCGACGCATGGCCTCCTGCAGCGTCTGCAGAGAACGATCGCGGACGGCCTCAAAGCCCTCGGGATACAGCTCGATTCGCTGCTCGATCAGGGGCGCTCGGCGCATCACATGCGCACGCCCATGTGCACCATGCAGCCCATGGTGGAACGCTGATTGAAGTCGGAGCACATCAGGCGAATTTAGAGGTCGTTTGTGATCGTGAGGTTGGTAGCATGTTGGTGTATATATGCGGTCCACACGCAGAGCGCCCAGTGCGTTTGGCGGTCGAGCAGATTGCGATTAACTGTGCCATCGGAGAAGATAGCTTTGCTACGGTGCTACAAGCACAGGCCAATGCATTAAGCCAAGAGACGATCGGTGATTCCGCGACCTATGCAGTCACGGACGAGCGTTTAAAGACCACGCAACCGATTCGCGTGACGGTACCCAAGCTGACTATTTTTGGTCAGGAATTTAAAGATATAAGTGGTCTTATCAAATGAAGCTGATCGTCCTGATTGTGCTTGCAATGTTATGCAGTAGCTGCGTAGACCCTGAGGCCTTAGCAATGGCTGAGGAAAAAAAACCGGTTAATATTGACGAGTTAAAGGGGGCTTCTTTGGGTGCGCCTGAAGAGCATGCAGCACCATCTGAAACTAGTGCACATCCTGTTGATGAGCGTGATCTTGGGCGCGATATTATTGTAAAAAACGCAAATACTGACGATGAAGTTTTGGTGAGTCGCCCGCAGCGACGACCAGTTAATGTCGAGCTGCCAAAGAATTTCGAGGATTTACCAGCAGAGGAGCAGCGTGAAGTACTGCATGCCGGGCAACGCGTGAGTGATTTTGCGCAGGTAGATGCGATTGCTGTTGCTGGCTACCAAACACTGTACTTTTCCCAATTAAGTTCTTTTGTCTATTTTCAAGACCTGGGTGAGGGTGAGCACCCTGGCGCAGATATGACATTATTTACTCAGTTGCATAATCAAACTGATGCAGCGAAAGGTGATAAACAAATCCCTGCAGAGATTCGTGCCCTCCATGGTAAGCAGGTGGCTATTCCTGGTTTTATGTTGCCATCCGAAATGGAAAATGGGAGAACGAATGAGTTTTTATTAGTGCAGGTTTTGCCAAGTTGTTTCTTTTGTCGCATTCCCAATGTGTCGGAGTGGATAGATTGTACGGCAGTTGATGGGAAGGTTTTTGATTATCATATGAATAAGCCAGTGCTTATTCTTGGCACCTTAGCGGTTGGTGCGAAGTTTGTCGAAAATGATTATTTGGAAAGCATTTATCGTCTGCGTGTTGATGAATTACGCTTACTGCCGTAGGCGGCACCTTACGCCGAGTGTTTAGCTCAGTGCCTCCCCTAATGTGGGAACGTAAGCTTTATCGGTTTTCATGATATGGTCGACCAGCCACTCTTTCAAAAAATCCATGATACTGGGGCCAAAGCTAAGGTCGCCTTTGTCGAATTGTTCCTTAAAGCCAAGGACTGTTTGAGTTAGTGCTTCGTGTTCTTTTTTATGCTCATCGGAGTCGCCGTAGCCATGTTTTTTGAATTGATATTCTTCATACTGAAAGTGTCTAATGGTATAATCGACTAAACCATCAATGATAAAGGCGAGCTCTTTGTGCTCTCGCTTTTCTTTTTGTGCTTGGTCGAGATCATTAATGAATTTCACTAAGACTTTGTGTTGTGCGTCTATGACTTTGATGCCAACGCTGAGTTCATCAGTCCATTCAATGAGAGGCATTATGGTATCCTAAACTATGGTGGCTGGATTTTAATGAAGGTGTTCGCCGAGGCAGGGAACGTATTCTTTGTCGGTGCCCATGATGTGCTCAACTAGCCATCGTTTGAGGAAGGCCATGATATTAGGTCCAAAATCAATCTCACCGTTATCGAATTTGTTTTTGAAATCGAGTACTGTTTGCGTGAGCTCTTCGTGTTCCTTTTTATGAGCTTCAGTATCCGCATAATTATATTTTTTGAACTGATATTCTTCGTATTGGAAGTGGCGTACCGTGTAGTCGACGAGCCCAGCAATAATGCGACCGAGCTCCGTGCGTTCGCTGTTGTTCTTTTGCGCTTCATCGAGTTCGTTAATATATTTGATGAGGACTTTATGTTGCGTATCGATACTGTTAATGCCCACGCTGAGGTCACTGCTCCATTCCATGAATGCCATGCTGTACTCCTTTGTCCAGTCGCTATCATAAAATATACAACAAGATATAGATATCCGCAATAGGTAGTTTCTAGGTGTATGCTTGTTCGATCTTGCGGTGCAGGCTTTGGGCATAGAAAAACCCCAGCTCGCGATGAGCTGGGGCGCTGTAATCAGGGAGCGATCTTAGTCGCGTTATTCCATGTAGTTCAGGCAACTGAGGATGTAAGCGGTAACCAGGTGTGGCACGCCTTCTGCCCAGCGGTCCGCTTCGTTGACCCAATAGAGTCCTTGTTTGCCATCTTCTAATTTGACCGTTTGTGTCCGCTTTTTAATGGCCGCGAGCATATCAACGCGCCAATCGGCCACGCTACCGTCTGCCAGCGTGATTTCAGTTTTGCCCAAGCTCTTAAAGGTCTTGGCCATCATCATGTAGTAGTAATAGAGGCCCTGTTGCGCTTGCTCTGGGCCCATGCCTGGGTTCTTCTCAAATTGGTAGTTGTTGGTAGCCCAATCCAGCGCTGCCTTGAGGCGTTGGTCATCAGCTTTGACGTTCAGATAAACGAAGCTGCAGATGAGGTTATAGGTCATGCTGCCATAGCTCTTGAGCGTACCGTTTGCGGCTGCTGCTTTTTCGATTTTTTCATCCTCTGCACTGCCAAAGGATTTGACTTTGCTTACGTCTGGGCTGTAGATGGCGCCACCATCATTGCCAGCGCCTTTAATGTCATTAGTTGCAGAGAGGTTTTGGCAGCGACTAACGAAGGCGAGCGCGCGTTGTAGGGCTGGGTCGTCAGCGGCGATGCCTGTCTCGCGCAGAGCGGTGAGGGCGTAGGTGGTGTTGTTGAGGTCTTCGTGCCCCGGGCCTTTGCTACCGTAGCCAATGCCGCCGAAGAATTTGGAATCGGCGTCCATGTTTTGCAGGCCGAGTAAGTAGCCCTGTGCTTTTTCGATGACCGGCTTGTCCATGTCTTTGACATTGGCCATGGCGATGAGTGTCAGCGAGGTCACATAATTGCCGACGCCCTCCTTGGGGTCGTAGATACCGCCGTCTTCTTGTTGATGGCTTTTCAGGTAGGCCAAGGCCTTGGAAACACGTGGGTCATCGCTGCCGAGGGCATCAGGGCCACTGGTAACTGCGCCAAGGATGATGGCTGTGATGCCAAGGACAAACTGATTGCCTGGGAAAAGCGCGCCATTTTCTTGTGCATCTTTGAGGATGAAT
>CBDUFM010000471.1:0-3385 GCA_965366325.1 uncultured bacterium | reverse complement strand
TTCCCTGCATGTAACTTGTGAGAAAATTGGATGGGCTGTGCGACCATGTAGCCCTGATCAGTAAAAGCGTAAAAACGCCACCAGTAGGCAAAACTTGCGACACCAACAATCAGTACCACAACGAGATACCAATAGCGGCTAACTTTTATACCTGACTTTGAATCTGGGTTCTGATCATGGCCATTATTGTTTGCAGCTGCGGACACAAAGGGCTCCCAGGAAAAACCTGTGATTTGGATCGGAAAGCGGGAAGGTAAAAGCAGTTAGCTAGGTCGCAAGACCCAGTTAGAAGGCTACCTTAGCCATAACAAAGGCGCATAACATATAGTCGATTTGTATGTGTCAGCAGCGGATCCGCTTTTTGCGAACCCTTCTCAACTGATAAAAATCAGCGTACTTACCCGTGTCGTTGACGGTATTGCTTAACTAAGCGCTCAATAGATTCCTCGGGCATCGGTGGGTCAATATGCGCATCTTCAGCAAGACGATTAACAGTCTGCGCCATATGCTCCAAGAGCATGGGCACCTCTTCGGGCAACTCAGGCACCTGATCTACACGACAAGCCTGTGCCGTGTGCATCTCCAGCTGCCAGCCACAACGCAGCAATTCCAGATCCTGACCCTGAGCCCGACCGATGCTGATATCAGGTGGCAACTGACAGGTGATCTCCACAACCATTAACTTGAAATGCTCCGTCGCCTCCACCGCGGGGTCATCAAAGATCGGGCTATAACGCAGTTTAAATTGCGCATACTCTTTATACATCGACAATTCTTGGGGTCTGATGTTGATACCATACAAAACATCAGAAACGATTTGCGGCGCTGTGACCTCGACCATGCTTATCCCCAGAGATTCAATGACTGAACAACATCCACACGTGCTTGAACATATCCACACCGTGCTACGCAGCGAAAGCAAGGCCATTGAAGACCTGATCGCGCTCACGACTGAACAGGAAAGCAAGATTCAGGCAGTGATCAAGCAGAT
Source organism: uncultured bacterium (assembly GCA_965366325.1). Lineage (GTDB taxonomy): Bacteria > Planctomycetota > UBA11346 > UBA11346 > UBA11346 > JANQLF01. The sequence continues at coordinate 2,394 of CBDUFM010000471.1, read as the reverse complement.
CTTGGTGCACTGTGGTGAAGACAGCCGTGGCCGACTTATCCTCTGTGGCGTTGGCAAAGCAGGCATTATTGCCCACAAGCTCAGCGCTACCTTTGCCAGCACCGGCACCCCAAGCCTGTTTATGCATCCAACTGAAGCTCGGCATGGCGATCTCGGCATGGTGCAAAGCGACGACTTAGTACTCGCCCTGAGTAATAGTGGCTCTTCAGAAGAACTGATTTCCATACTCCCTGCCATCAAACGCATTGGCGCCAGCATCATTGCTATTTCTGGCAACCAAGAATCCGCACTGGTCCAACATGCAGATATCGCATTAGACATCGGCAAACTGACCGAAGCCTGCCCCCTTGGGCTCGCACCGTCCACCAGCACCACCGCCATGCTTGCACTCGGCGATGCCCTAGCCCTGTGTATCCAAAAGCTGCGCCAGTTTAAAGCCGAAGATTATGCACGCTATCATCCCGGCGGTGCCTTAGGCAGAAAATTAATGACCTGCGATGAGGCCATGCGTGACATCCAACGCGTCGCCTGCGTAAGCCCAGATACGGCTATTAATAAAGCACTTCAAGCCATCACCAAGCAACGTGCCGGTAGCGCCATGATTGTGAATGCCGATAATCAACTGCTCGGCATTTTCACCGATGGTGACCTACGCCGCGTTTTATCAGAATCTCAAGATCCTGGCGCCACACTACAGGAATGCGTTGAAGCACACGCGACCATGCCCTGCAAATCAGTAATCGGCACCCAATTACTACAAGCAGCCCTACATATCTGTAGTGAATATAAAATAAATGAATTACCCGTTACCGATAGCGACAATAAAGTAATTGGCATGATTGACCTACAGGACCTGACCGATCGTGGTTTTGCTGTCTAAGAATCGGCACCATACTTCCGTCCTTCAGATGCTCCAAGCGCACGGTCACTAATCATCAATAATAAATCTAAAGCCGACATCATCATAGGCCTGATCAGCCTTACGTGGTGTACGCGCCGAACTACGACAAGCATCAGCCCCGTCTTTCCACGAACCACCGCGAGTTATTTGATACGCGCCTGCAACTACATTTTCAGCATTTGATTTCGCATCCCACCGTGTTGTTGTCCACTCTGCCACATTGCCATGCACATGTACCAAGCCAAAAGGATTACGCAGCTGCGTAGAGTCATCATGGACAAACACAGGGCCCGGGTCTTGGCTTATGACTTTGGTATAATCATTAAAAACGGTATTTTCTTGATGAGTTACAAACTCAGTAACAGACCCGGGACCTGAATAAAAAGAAGCCGGTATCGTATCAGGCAAGTCTATAACCGCATTCACATAAGCCTCCACATACTCATTAAGTGTCATCGGATCAGGCTCCGTACCGCCCGTAATATCAAGATCACGTGCATGCACATTGAAAAAATCACCTGAGTCTGGATAAGTCGTACCAGTAAAGACACCCAGGCTATCATAGGGCGCAAGCACATAACGAGACCGAATCGGATAGAGCTGCCCTGTGTTGGCGAAATATTTATCATGATCTAAAAAATAATTACCCTCGGGGTCCTCAACCCCAGCCGCATCATAACGCACATACACAGGCACCATTTCACGATACTCCAATTGACGACCATTGATAAAATCACCAGCCACAACAGCAGCCTCAAATAGATCACCGCTATTCGCATTGCGTTTATTCACTTTTGCCTGTACATTGGCCACGCTTGCCAATATAAAGTCAGCCGCATTCGTATTATCAAAATCGTAGTCGAGATAGCGATAATAATATTGAGCACCAATAGGAAAGCCCTCCGCGTCTACAGGCGCATAAGGTCGAGGCTCATAAACACCGCTAACCAGTTCATAAATCATGAGTATTGGCGTATGACTACCAAAATACTCCGGCGCATAATGCGCCTGATAATACCCATTAAAATTTGCCACTTGTCGTTCAACAGAAAACGTGCCACCAGAAATGGTTACTTCACCACGTATATCAACAATCCAATCAAATGCGCGAACCACAGCTACCCCAGCGTTTACAACGTCCACTTCCAAAAAGTTTTTACCCGCCGTGTACCATTCTTTTGTCACTAAGTCTGCTGGTAAACCACTACCCTTGTTTCCGGCCGCTGCTGTTAGGATTCCACTCTGTATATCAGCAACATTAAAGGGCAGAATAAAACCCTCTGCATTAACAATCGTAGAAGGCGTCTTGGATACAGCCTTACCATTGTACAAACGTCGCCCCGTCCAATAGGCACTTAAAGTATCCGCTCGGCACAAAAACTCCCACTCTATTTCTGATGGTAAGCGTATTTCTTTAGTAAATGCAGCACCGGTAGTCACAGCTAGGGCATTTGATAAGACATTTTTACAAAAATCATCGCACGACAAGAAGG
>CBDUFM010000470.1:0-3399 GCA_965366325.1 uncultured bacterium | reverse complement strand
CGAGCCACAGAATGCACAAACGCTGGCTGCCTCATCTGCCGCCAGTTCAACCGCTGCCGCACAAGCCCGACACTTGAGCATGCGCGATGCCAGCCCAAGCCCAGTGTCCTTGCCCTTAGTGACAATGTAATCATTAAAGGCATATTCAGCGATGCTCTTTTCGTCCTGCGGCAGCTCCTCGTTGTGGCCACAATAGGGGCAGGCTAAACGCGCAGCTCCGGGCTCCCATTTGAGCGATGCCCCACACTGGTGGCAGGGATACTGGCGCTCACGGCCATCATCCTCGGCTCGATCTTGGACAGGGGCCTCTTGCTCAGCTGCCTTCAGTTCACTGTCATCTACTGCTGCATCCTCAAGATCACTCATGCAGCTATGCTATAAGTTCTCAGCCAGGACCAAGGCGCTACCAGCCAGCAACGAGGGCCAAAAGCACACAGATAAAGATCTTGAGCCATGGTATCTGTGGCGGCTCGCTAGGATCATCACGTGGTTTTTCTTTGTCGGCCATGGATTAGGATACCCCCAAATAGCCTGATTCGCGACTGCAAATGCCCAAGCATAGCCCCACATGCAGGACTAATGGCCTCCTAGCAAGCAAATAGCAGGAAAAACTCGTGAAGTAACAGCTGTTGACCCCCTTCAGCCATTGCAAAAAGCACATTGCACCACAACATCCGCAGCCCGGATATAAACATGTTACCAGTCGTTGCCATTATCGGTCGCCCTAATGTTGGGAAATCAAGCCTCTTTAATAAATTAGTAGGCGTTCCTGTCAGTATTGTCGACCCGCGTGCGGGCGTTACCCGTGACCGCATCTTCCACGATGTGCATCGCGACAACGTCTCGTTCACGCTGGTGGATACCGGTGGTATCGGCATCGTTGACGAAGCCAAGCTCGAACAAGACGTCAATGTGCAAATCGACCGCGCCATTGAAATGGCTGACCACATCTTCTTCCTTGTTGATGGCATTACTGGTCTCAACAATCAGGACCGTGACATTGCCAAAATTTTGCGTGCCCATCATGACCGCGTTAGCTTAATCGTTAATAAAATCGATCACCCAGGGCTCGAACACAATATCCACGAGTTTAATAAGCTTGGCCTTGGTGAACCACAGCCAGTCAGTGCAGAACAAGTGCGCGGTCTGCATGATTTAATGGATTTTCTAGCCACCAAATTACCACAAATTGCTGAAGAACAGGAACGCATTGATTACAGTGCCTACCTGCGCATTTGTTTTGCCGGTCGCCGTAATGTTGGTAAGTCATCTTTAACCAATGCCCTCTGTGGCGAACAACGGGTGATCGTTGCGGATTTTGCCGGAACCACGCGCGATGCTGTTGATGTCCCCATGGAAACCGATGAGGGAAAATTCCTCCTCATTGATACCGCTGGCCTGCGCAAGAAAAAACAATTAAACGAAGACCTCGAATTCTATGCAGCCTGCCGCACGGAACGTGGCATTACCCGTAGTGATGTGGTTATGTTGGTGGTAGATGCCAGTGATGAAATTGGTGTGGTCGATAAAAAGATTGCACATTTCTGTGACGTTGAAGGCAAGCCCACCATTATAATCGTCAATAAATGGGACCTCGCGCAAGCGGGTGGCGCGAAAGAAGAAGAATACAAAGAGTGGTTATTTGACCGCTTACCGGGTTTACGCTTCGCTCCCTGTTTATTTACCTGTGCACTTAATGGCCTGCATGTCACCGACGTCCTCACCCTGGCCAAAGAACTGCATGTTGAAAACCAGACACGCGTAAGCACCAGCGAACTGAATAAAATTTTAGAAGTTGCCGTCCAACGGCGGCGCCCACGTAAAGTGGGACCAAGCTATACCAAAATTTATTACGCTACCCAAGTCGATACCAAACCACCAACATTCACCGTGTTTGTTAATCGCACCGACTGGGTCGAGCCCGGCTACAGCCGTTATTTAGAAAACTATTTTCGCAAGCACCTCCCCTTTCAACGCGTACCATTCCGCATCGTCTTCAAGGCCCGCAAGAGTCAGTTCCACGAGAACAACGACCAACACGAGCGGGCTATCGTTGGCACCAAGGCAGAGCGCAAATCCTTCCTGATCGTTCCGCAAGGCGCCAAGAATAAAAACAAGGGCAATGGGCCGCGTAAAAAATCTTCAAACACCAAGAGACCACGCAGAGGGTAACACCGCACATGGACGCACATCAACAAAAATTAAACGACCTCATTGCCAAGCAGAAACAATTCGTTGAACGTCCTAATAGCATAGATCCAGACTGGAATAATAATGTCTACGATCGCTACCTCTACCCTGTACTCACCGACAAGCATGTGCCATTATTTTGGCGCTATGACTTTGATAAAACACGTAATCCAGAATTGCTCGAACGCCTTGGTATCGGCTGCACCTTAAATCCTGGCGCCATTAAATTTAACGGTAAGTACTACCTGATGGTGCGCACCGAAGGCTACGACAGAAAATCCTTTTTTGCCCTCGCTGCCAGCGACAACGGCATCGATAATTTCCGCTTTCACGAATATCCCGTCGTCATTCCAGAAACCGATAAGCGCGATACCAATGTTTATGACATGCGCATGGTTGCCCATGAAGATGGCCACATTTACGGACTCTTTTGCACTGAACGCAAAGACTTCAATGACAGCGATTTATCAGCAGCAGAAGCACAGTGTGGCATCGTTCGCAGCAAAGATTTAATTAATTGGGAACGCTTACCCGATCTCAAAACCCCATCACCACAGCAACGCAATGTTGTTTTACACCCTGAATTTATTAACGGCGAGTACGCCTTCTACACACGCCCGCAAGATGGCTTCATCAGTGCCGGCTCTGGTGGCGGCATTGGCTGGGGCACCTGCAAAGACATCAACAACCCTGTCATTGCAGAGGAACACATCGTTGACGCGCGCGCCTACCACACCATTAAAGAAGTCAAAAACGGCGCCGGCGCACCACCGATTAAAACCGACAAAGGCTGGCTACACATTGCACATGGCGTACGCGGCTGCGCCGCTGGTCTACGCTACGTCTTGTATGCTTTCGTCTGCGACATTGATGATCCCCGTAAAATAATTGCCAGCCCAAGTGGTCACTTTATTGCACCGCTCGATGAAGAGCGTGTTGGCGATGTCTCTAATGTTGTTTTCTGTAATGGCGCCATTGCTGATGATGACGGCAAGCTCTTTATCTACTACGCGAGCAGCGATACCCGCTGTCACGTTGCAACGACTACCATAGATAAAATGCTCGACTACTGCTTCAATACGCCAAGCGATCCCCTCTTCAGCGCCGACTGTGTTCAACAACGCAGCGACTTGATCAAAGGTAATTTGGATATTATTGGCGATAATCCAGAACTGCTGTACTAGGCACAAAGAAAGCACACATTCATGG
>CBDUFM010000469.1:0-3401 GCA_965366325.1 uncultured bacterium | reverse complement strand
CCTCAACAACACTGTCGTCAATGCCACTCAGAAAAATCGTGTCATGCAAGAGTTGGCAAGCCCAGAGGCAGAAACGTGAACGAACACGGTCATCAGCCTCTTGATAGCTAAGTACTACGCGTACACCCGATTCAATGCTTTTATAATCATTGCTGGTACGCAAGCGGGCCAATTCAAAAATAGCATCTCGTGATAGTTTATGATCAATGTTTTCCAAGAGGAAGTTATGCAGCGCTTGTTCAGATTGTTCGATATGTCCAGCTTCTAGGTAAGCCAAGCATAACATAAAATGGGCTTCAACACTTTCTTGGTTATCAGTTTGTTCATCTAAAAACTTCTGATAATAGGTAATGGCTTGTGGATATAAATTTTGACGCAGTAGTTCATTAGCAACGGCATAACTTGGCAGCATTAACGGGCTGCGCCTTTGCTCTATTGCAAAATGATGCATGACGATCTGGGTGCCGAGTGTACCAAGGGCCAATTGTTGATGCATCGGGCCCATTAACGGACAGGGATCCTGCACTTCGAGTGGTTCTCGATCGTCAATGGTAATCGACAGCGATGACTCGACCACCTCAACCACTAAACGCCTACGCACCTTATTGGGCGTTTTGCTGTGCTTCATGGTGACTTCTTCTTCACTTAAAGCACGCATGGTCAGCATTTCTGGCTGAAATATTTTATCGACGCTCTGAATGCGAGAAATGGTTAACCACTGTCCATCATAGGAGCCTATGCGAAATGCATAACAGGACACGGGTGGCATCCCGCGCAAGAAAATCCACGCTTCGTGACCATGGGCGATGGAAAACTCCATAGTGATACGAATGTCATCACCTAAATTAACTGCGCACGGATAAATCTGTAGTCCACAGCCGCCCAAGAGCATGCCACCGCGTTCGGCATTGAGCATTTGTCCGACGGCTTCCCCTTCAAATGAAGTCACCATTTCAGTAAAGGGTTTCATGTTTTTTACATCAGACGTGTAGTCCCACGAACCAACGGGTATCCATGCACCTTGTCGTTCACGCTCTAAACGCTGACGCTCTAGCTCAGAGTAAGATGCTGATAACTCTTCTAATAATTCATTCAAATCATCAATTAACTCGCTACAGCTGCGGTAGCGTCGACCGACGGAACGCGCCAATGCTTTTTTACTAATGCGGCACAATGCTTTCGGTGCATTAGGCCAGAGATCTTCGAGTCTCCGTTTATGTTTGCCTTTAATAACACGCTCAATGAAGGAAGAGAGTGATTCTTTCGCTTCCATGCGTTGGGGAGTTTCGAGTGTTAGTAATTCAAAGAGTATCACACCGAGCGAATAAATATCGGTACGGCGGTCAGCACGATCAGCTTCGCCACGAGCTTGTTCTGGTGACATGTAGACTGGCGAACCAAGTATTTCTCCATGGCGCGTACTGCGTTCTATGGCAACCGAATCAAAGCGACCTGTACGCTTGGCACGCGCGCCACTCGTGCTTTCATTTTGGCGGCGCGAAGATGTGGATTGGTAGTTAACATCAGTAGTCGTGTGTACATTCGGATCGGTATTTGGACGTAATTGATCAGTTTGGTCTTCGTATTCTTCGTACCAACTTTGCTTCGGGTATTCACCAGAGATATCCTCACCAGCCTCTGCAGCCCCACTTGTTTTATTTGTAGCTGGCTCTACAGGAGCTTCAGTTGGAATTCCCTCACCTGGAATCAATGTTTCCGCAAATTGATCGGTTGCATTGCGTTGGCTAATATTAGGTGAAGAACGAATGTGACTGTCAGTACGATTCTGTCTGGTAGATTTCTTGGCATCGATGGCACGCAGTCGCGATGTGCTTCCAGCTGGGTCTTCATCGCCAAATAAATCATCAAATTCATTAACAACATCACCGAGCTCATTGCTTTCCAGAATGCGCCCTAAGCCCCAATCTAAAATACGAACTTCACCATATTCACCAAGGATGATGTTGGCCGGTTTTAAGTCGCGATGTACAATTGATTCATTATGTGAATAATCCATCACTTCCAAAAGCTTAATAATAATATTTAAGCGTTCGATAAGGGTGATGGTTTCCCAAGGTTTTTCTAGATCACGTAATTTGTCTAAATATTCTTCAAGCGTTTCGCCCAGCGCTAATGACATGGCATAGCAGGGCATGTCATCCGAAGAGTGACCGCTTTCAAAAACAGCGACCACACCTGGATGCTGAAGGCGTGCCGTTATGCGGACTTCTTGTTCAAAGCGATTGAGCACCTCATTGTTATCAGCCATGCTGGAGTCGAGCACCTTAATCGCGACTTCACGATCAAGATGACTATCGTAGGCTAGATAGACGAGACCAGTTGCGCCTTTTCCGATTAATCGAATAAGTTCGTAACGATCGTTAAATAAACTATTGGCATCAACGGGCATAAAGGCTGTATCGAATCTGTGTTACTAAAATATAAACGCGATGTATTCGCGCTTACGTAAGCAAAGATAGGCGTGCTATTATTCAACTCAAGCCTTCTGATGCAAACACTTTATAGAAAATAGTTAGCCTATAGAAGCAACGTATTGCCTCGCTGTAATAGGCGTAATTATGCATCTGAGCATCTATGACATTTAGCACCCTCAGCAGCCATCCAATTGATAATTTAAGTCTCGATCTGGAGCATTATCAGCACCAGAATGGTCTTGATCATTACCACCTGCGTTGCCCTGATATACACCGATCTTGTAGCATCGCTTTTCGGACACCGGTCACTGACCATAGCGGAGTAGCACATGTCTTAGAGCATAGTGTGCTCTGTGGCTCTGAGCGTTATCCGGTCCGCGATCCATTTTTTATGATGCTCAGACGTAGCTTGCAGACCTTTATGAATGCCATGACTGGTCAAGATTGCACTTGGTATCCATTTGCAACTCTTAATGAGCAAGACTTTTACAACTTATTTAGTGTCTATACTGATGCCGTATTTCGACCACGTTTGCATACGCTTGATATCGCACAGGAAGCCCACCGACTTAGCCAAGCGGCAGACGGTAGCTGGTCTATTAATGGTGTAGTCTATAATGAGATGAAGGGTGATAGCAGCGATGTAAATGCCCTCATCTATCAAGCACTTTGTGCATCATTACTACCAGATACCTGCTACCGTTTTAATAGCGGCGGTGATCCAGCTGACATTCCCCTACTCAGCAATGACGCGATAAAAGAATTTCACCGTCGGCACTACCATCCATCAAACGCATGTATCTGTACCTATGGTCACATAGATACGGAACGGATTCATGATCAACTAGAACAACTCTTTCAAGAAATTCCACATATGGAATCCGTAGGCATCCAAGTGCCCGCCCTGCAGGAGCAGCGCTTTGCATATAAACAAAGGAAGCGTCTGATCCCTGTAGAGCCGCACGT
>CBDUFM010000468.1:0-3409 GCA_965366325.1 uncultured bacterium | reverse complement strand
CGCGTTGTGGTCAGCGCTGTCTATTAATTGAAAGGGGAGACTGCTTGACATTATTTACCCCCAGCCTCAAAATAAGCAGACCAGACGCCTTGGGCCCAGTGACTGAAATCAGTTTGTTGAATGGCCTGTGTTGCTTGCGGCCAACAAAAACGAATGTGCGCTTGTTGTGCTTCGGGTATACCCATAAAAGAGTCAGTCCACTTTTGTCGCGCTTTTTGTAGAGCCACCTGTTGATCGTCTTGTTTAAAGAGACTGCCTGCGTAGCTGTGACTGGTTTCAGGAAAGAATGGCAATGGTCTTTGTTGGCCTTCATCAAAGCCGTCGAGTAAGGCATTGAGGATGCGTTGTGGGTCTTCGAGTGCTTGCCATTTTTCAATTTTAATGTTCTGTTTATCGTACCAATAAATAGAGCTGGTGGTTTCCTGTTTGCAATTTAGCAATACATGGGTCAACCAAATGGGTAGGCGTCTTTTTATCGAAAAAGCATGCGGAATAATATGCAGTGCCGTGTGCTGATTTAGCATAGGAATCTGGATTGCTGTTATGTTGCGGCCCGCACAGCTTATGTCGAGATCTTGGAAATGCCCAATTTGATTACGTTGTTGCTGAAATTGTTCAATGACGAGTAGGTTTTCTTGGAACAGTGCATCACCAAAGCTGCCGTAGGGCAGCCGTTGTTGTGCGTGCAGGCGTGCACGGGTTTTATCGGCTTGTGCGTTGCGCTGTGCCGTGTTGTCATGTGTAGTGTCATCAGCGAGAAAGAGTTGGTCGCGAATGATAAATTTATCGAGGCCATCATAGAGAAACTCAATATTGTTCTGCGTTTGACTGCGTGGGAGTCGTGCATGAATGGCGTATTGTTGTTGCAGAAAATGGGCACTAGGGTTTTGCCAGAAATCGGTAAGGGTTTCAAGGTCAATGTCGCCACGGTACGTATCGTAGCTTAACGCTTGTGATAGAAAATGGTGCTCTTTCTGCGGTTCTGTGCTGTCGATGAAAAATAAAGAAGACTGCGTTTGTAACGGATTGTTGGGGTCTGTGTAGGAGGGATGGGTTGGGTGCAGGTGGTGTTTGGCATGGCTATGAGCGAGATATTGTTCACGGCTGATGCCGCAGCTCAGTGCAGCATAATCTATGAACTCTTCGATCAAATGTGCAGCGGGCGTTTGTTGTTGATCTTTGCTGTTTTGACCACAGTAGCTGACATACAGGATGTCTTTACAGGATAGAATGACTTCAAGAAATAATTGTCGATCTTCATGATTGAGATCTCGATCACCGATGCGTCGCTCTTCTGTTCCGTAGAGATCTAAATCCCATTCTTTATTATGCCGAGGGAATTCATTTTCATTCATGCCAATCAGACAGATGACTTTAAAGGGGATGCTACGCATAGGCTTTAAGCCGCTAAAGGTTATGCGTCCGTCGTAAAAACCCATTGCATCTGTTTGCTGCTGACACAGGCCATGGACATGCTGCAGGACCATTTCTGAACTGAGTTCTAAATCTGGATTCACGGTTTGAATGGTGTTAAAGGTTTGCGTTATAGCTGTACGCAGTTTTTCAAGTCCACTGGCAGAGGATTCGTTTTCAGCAGCAATAAAATCTAAGACTTTCAAGAGCAGGGTCTGCCACTCGGCTGCATGCTTTGTGTAGCTGCAGCGTTGGTGGAGCGTAAGTAGCGCATTACAGATCTGAATTAATTTTTGAACTAAGCTGCTGTCGAAATTTTCAATGTTTGAAAGTGGTAAGCACGCACGGTAAGGCTCGATCTGTCCGTCGTCATGACCATGGAGCAAGCTCATCAACAGACGCTGCAGGCCACGTTGCCAGGTAAAGTCATCGTAGTGGCCGAGACCGAGTTCTTCTCGGTGCGTGGCATCACGACCCCATAATATACCAGCCTCATTAATTAATGAGGACAGCGCGCCGAGGTCATCTTGAGCAAAGCCCCAGCGCTCTTGGATACAGGGTGCCTGTAGGAGGTCGAGGACTTCCTGAACTGTGAGGCGTCCACTGATGCAAGCGCAGCACGCTAAAAAAGTATCGATAAGTGATTGAGTTTTACTGTGGTGTTGATCGGCAAAACTAATTGGTAATTCGTTCCCATCCTGCATGTAATTAAACACGGCGTCAATGTAGGGTGCATAGAGTTCTGGCTTAGGCGACATGACAATAATATCGCCGGCTTGGATGCTGGGATCTTGTTTAATGCTGCGGATAATAAAATCGCGCAGGGTTTCTAATTCACGAAGTGGGCTATGACAATTATGAAATTGAATAGAGCGATCATCTGCAGCTAGCTGGTGAAATGCATTATCGACACCGGGTTCTCGTACATAATACATGTCCTGGCGCATGCGTTGTAAGAGAGTCTTGTCGTTGGGATCCTGCCACTCGATGTCGTGAATATTTGCGCCAGCGCTATCGAGTAATATTTGAAATTCACAGGCGTTCATGCCACATTGGGCGATTAATGAATTGCCAATGTCGTAATGCTGTTCAGCGGCTACCAGTCCGGCATCACTCAATTGATGTAGATATTTTTTACTGACCAAATCGCCAATATACAGGTGGCTCGGAGAGAGGCTATATAAGGAGATGTCTATGTTCTTGGTGAGTAAGGAGAGGGATTCTAAATAATAGGGGGCAAGGCTGCTCATGCCAAATATATAAGCACGTTCTGGTAAGCCTTGTTGTGCATCGTTAAGGCTCTCACGCAGAGCGTTTTGGGTAAGGAAGGGGTCAGTCTCTGCTGCTAATTGTTGAAATAGCGCTATTTGCCAATGTGTTTTTTTATCGTGTTGCCCAGACAGCCATTCTTGGACCTGCTGCGGACGATAGAGGCGGTATTTATCAAAGGTCTCGCTGAGGCTTTTTGCTAATTGAAAAGCTTTAACGCCAGTGGCGTGATGCTGCGTATACTGCTTAATTTCCGGAAAATGGCCCTGTTGGATGAAGTTGAGAATACGCCACGTCAGGACATCCGGGTTCCACGGGTCGCTTTCCTCGGCAGTGTGTTGTTGGATGTGTTTTAAGAATTGCCCCGGAAACAGGAATTTAATGTGTGCCGCGATACCGAGTTCTTTCGCAATCGTGCATTGCAGCCAACGAGCCATCCCTTGGCTGTGCACCATAATATATTCAGGGGCAAGGATCTGGGCACTGCTACGGCTTGTTTGACGTAGTGATTGGCAGCAATGACGCGCTAGCTCTTCGAGATTATTATTGAGATAGACTTGGATGCCTGTCACAGCGCTGCTTCCTGATGCGAATGTCATGAAGAGCTTAGACCTGCTTGGCCACGAACAAGCTACGAGCGCTGGCATCGTGGAGCAGCTTGTGCCGCGTCTAGATGCATGTGCATTTCAACTGCAATAATCAGCTGTCTAGCCGTGATGCTTTCGCC
>CBDUFM010000467.1:0-3428 GCA_965366325.1 uncultured bacterium | reverse complement strand
CTTCGCGTTCCATGCCAGCGCCGGGGTTTTCGTCGTCGACATCGCTGAGGATGTTGCCCAACGGACCGCTTTCGCCTACCGGTGCATCCAAACTTATTTGATGTGAGAATTGACTTTGTCGTTCAATTTCAAATAGGGCATCAGTGCTAATTTTTAAATGTTCAGCAATCTGTTCGTCACTGGGTAGTTGACCAAGACTATTAGTTAGGAAATGCACTGCTTTTTGATAATCGCGTGTCTGTGCGCGCATGTGTCGCGAGATACAATCGCGTGCGCGTAGTTCATCCATAATCGAACCACGAATACGTAACACGGCATAGGTGCTAAATGCATTATTGCGGCTCGCATCAAAACGATCAAGCGCATCAATTAATCCAATGACACCGGCATGAAATAAATCATCTTTATCGATACTGGATGGCATGTGCACGGCAATGCGTTCGACAATGCTGTGCACGAGTGGTAGGTTGCGAATAATTTCCTCATCACGTTCAGGCCCAGTGCGCGTTTGCTGAGCCTGTTGATATGCCTGTAATTTACGGCTGCCACTATTGCCGGCATCGTGCGCGCTAGTCATCAAGTCTCGTTGCCTTCCTCTGCGAGGGCAGCGGCAGCCTTGGCTTCCGCTTGCTCGGCAGCGACTTGATCAATCCATATTTTTGTGACATGACGCATCAGGTATCCAACTACAATCATAGCGATTAATGCGGCTAGAACAGCGCGCCATGCGATGAAGAGTGGATCATAGCCACAATACAAGCCATAGGCGAGACAGAGTATTCCCGTCCAGCGAAAGAACTGCGCCTGTATGGCCAAGACATAGGTCTCCACAATTTCCCCTCAATCTGCCATCCAGCGCGGCTGGTGGCACTTATTAGTATACGCTCAAGAGAGGTAGTACGCAAATGCGGCACCAAAGTCTGAACTTTGCTGCCGCATCTATAAGCACTGTTACTTCAATTGGTTAAGGTATTAGTAGGGGGTAATGCTTGAATCGACTTGTTGGCCCCACGCGAGGATGCCGCCGCTGAGGTTATGCACCTGCTCAAAGCCGTTTTGTTCGAGGAAGGCCCCGACATTGGCGCTGCGAGCACCACTGCGGCATTGGCAGACGACGCACTTGGATTTCCATGCTGCGAGCTCAGCGATGCGATTGGGTACCTCGTTCATTGGAATGTGGAGGTGGCCAGCGATGCTGCAGATTTCGAGTTCGTGGCCTTCGCGTACGTCGAGCAAGAGGTGCTCGTCGTTGTTGTCACGCATGGCTTTGTAATCGAGTACGCTGAGTTCGTTCATGGAGTGCTTCCTAGTGAGGAGAGAGTTTAGGTGATCGAGATGTTGCGCGCCATTACAATTTTACCGCTACGAACTAATTCAGCAATTTCATATTGCTTGAGTAGCTCGAGGGCGTAATCGAGTTTTTCTGTGGTGCCGTGGATACGAAGGACCACTGATTCATTCGAGTAATCAACCACTTTTGCACGATAATGCTCAGCGATTTGTAAGAGCACGGTGCGTTGCTCAAGTGGTGCGACTAATTTAATTAAAGCAACTTCGGTTTCGATGACACTTTCGTTGGTGTGATCAAGTGCGTGAACGACATCAACGAGTTTAGTTAATTGTTTAATGATTTGATCAAACGTATCAGGATTACCCGTACAGGTAATGGTCATCCGTGAAAAGTTACCCTTGGCTCCACTAACCACCAAGCTATCGATGTTAAAACCACGACGTGAAAAGACCAGCGATACGCGGACTAAAACACCAGGTTGGTCACGTACAAATAACGAAATGGTATGTTGGGCTTGTGTTTCAGTAGTCATGATCAAGTACTCCCTGTAGGCTTGGCCATTTTTTCTTTTGGTGCTTCCAATAATAATTCAGCAATTCCAGCGCCAGCAGGAATCATCGGGTACACATTGTCTTCACGAACGACCTCGGCATTAATAATGCACGGGCCTTCGTTATATTCCATTGCTTGGGTAAGGATTTTATCAACATCCGATGGACGTTTGATGTTCCAGCCCTTCATGCCGTAAGCGCTTGCTAGTTTAACAAAATCCGGGTTGCCAATCATAGGCGCGCCAGCAAGGCGATTATCAAAGAAGAGGTTCTGCCACTGGCGAATCATACCAAGGAAATGGTTGTTAATGACCAGGATTTTAACTGGTACTTTGAGATTGACCGCAGTTGCCAATTCAAACATAGTCATTTGAAAGCCGCCGTCGCCAACTACACACCAGGTGGGTGTGCCAGTGCCTAAGGCAGCGCCAATGGCTGATGGAAAGCCAAAGCCCATGGTGCCAGCGCCACCGCTAGATAACCAATGGCGGTTTTTGGTGGTACGGCAAAATTGTGCGGCCCACATTTGATGCTGACCAACGTCTGTGGTAATGATGCAATCACGACCACCGAGTGCGTCGAGACGATCGAGTACGTATTGTGCGCGCAGGCCACCTTGTTTAGAATATTTTAATGGGAACTGACTGCGCCAAGCTTGGCACTGTTTTAACCATGCTTCCGTATCGAGTTTTTCGACTAAGGGAATTAAGTCTTCTATGACTAGGCGTGCATCACCGGCAAGACTGCAATCAGGTTTGATGATTTTACCAAATTCTGCACGGTCGATGTCGAGATGAATTTTCTTAGCACTGGGGCAGAATTTTTCGAGATTACCAGTAATGCGGTCATCCCAGCGTGCGCCAATTGCCATAATTAAATCACAGTCAGCAACAGCTTTATTTGCATAAGCCGTACCGTGCATGCCGAGCATGCCGAGATTTAATTCATGATCTTCAGAGCAAGCGCCTTTACCGAGTAAAGTATTCACAATCGGCGCCTGCATTTTTTCTGCAAAACGAATGATGGCTTTACCTGCACCGGAAATGACAGAGCCGTGACCGACGTAGAGGACTGGGCGTTTACTGTTGCTCAGTAATTTTGCACAGAGCTGTAAATCTTCATCGTCTGCACGATCAGGTACATCATAACCAGGTAGCGTCAGTTTATCGACGTACGGTGCATTACAGGGGCCCTGCGTAATATTTTTAGGTAAGTCGATTAAGACCGGCCCAGGACGACCAGATGTGGTGATGTAAAAGGCCTCTTTCATGATCCGAGGAATTTCATTCGCATCTTTTACTAAGTAGCTGTGT
Organism: uncultured bacterium; assembly: GCA_965366325.1. Classification (GTDB taxonomy): domain Bacteria; phylum Planctomycetota; class UBA11346; order UBA11346; family UBA11346; genus JANQLF01. The sequence goes on along the minus strand of CBDUFM010000467.1, from coordinate 273 downwards.
TTGGTGACCGCATAGGTCAGGCCGGTAACGTCAGCTTCTTGGAAGGCGTCTTTACCAAGCATCGGCGTAATGGTTTGCCCACAGAGCACGATCATGGGCACTGAGTCCATGAGTGCGGTGAGCAGGCCGGTGACCGTATTGGTGGCACCAGGGCCCGAGGTCACGAGGACGACACCAGGTTTGCCCGTAGCACGAGCGTAGCCGTCTGCCATATGACAGGCGCCCTGTTCGTGGCGTACATCGACTAATTTGATCTTAGAGTCAAATAGAGCA
>CBDUFM010000466.1:0-3437 GCA_965366325.1 uncultured bacterium | reverse complement strand
GCTTGGTATCCCACATTTAATGGTTGCCGTTAATAAAATGGACCTCAAGGATTTCAGCGAAGAAGTCTATGAGTCGATTAAAAAAGACATGCTAGAGTTTGCGGAGCAACTGAGTTTTGACAGCGTCACTTGTGTGCCGGTTTCGGCATTAAATGGCGATAACGTCGTTAATAAATCTGAGGCGATGCCTTGGTATACTGGCGAATGTGTACTCGATTTCTTAGAAAATGTGCCGATTAAATTACGTGGCATTGATCTCGAATTTTGCATGCCGGTCCAATATGTTTTACGCCCAGATTTAAACTTCCGTGGATTCTGCGGGACGATTGCATGTGGTGTGGTTAAGCCGGGTGACGAGGTTATTTCATTTCCATCGGGCATGACCAGCAAGGTGAAAACCATTCATACTTATGACGGTGATTTGGATGAGGCATTTGCGCCGCAATCGGTCACTATCACCTTAGAGGATGAGATTGACGCAAGTCGTGGCGACATGCTGGCTGCTCGCTCCTCTAAATTACAGGTGTCACGTAAAGTCGAGGCTGATTTAGTATGGATGTCAGAAGCAGCGATGGATGTGAGCCGTCAATATTTGGTTAAACATACGACGCGTACCGTCGGTGCTTTCTTTTCAGAAGTGCATCACCGTTTAGATATGGATACCTTGGAAACGGTCGAGGTGCCGCATTTACAACTCAATGACGTTGGCCGTGTGACGATTACCTTAAACCGTCCCATCATTGCAGATAAGTATTTAAACAACCGCGATGCGGGTGCCTTTATTGTTATCGACCGCCAGAGTAACGAAACGGTTGCTGCTGGTATGGTCTCGGCATTTCCAGTTCAGGAAAATGCCGAAGCAATGCAGACATGGACACGGGGTATCCCAGCGGAAGAGCGGGCGAAGCGTTTTAGCCAATTACCATCAACTTTATGGATTACTGGTCGTCACGGTGTGGGTAAGATGTTAATTGCGCATGCACTAGAGCGTCGTCTGTATGACGCTGGCCATTTGCCATGGGTACTCGATCCGTATCGCCTACCAGACGCAAAAATCCCAGCGATTGGCAAAGATCTAGATCCTATTTTGCATCAGATCGACACCTTGTTGGACATGGGCTTAATTGCGATTAGTGCATGTACGACACCAGTACGCTCTGACCGCTCACGCTGCAAAGCGCATGTGCAAAAGAAAATTCAAGGCAATGCCTATGTCGAAATCCATTTAGATGCTGATGAGGCACTTTGTGAAACCCGACTCGAGCAGGATGGGCGTGAGGGTAAATTAGCACATGTCCCTTATGAAGAGCCAGAATCACCAGATTTAGTTATTGATGCCAATGACATGGACGCCAGCAGTATCGAACGCGCCGTAGATCAAATCATGGGTCTCTTAGCGAATAAGCATATTATTTAATCAGGCGCTTGTCTGTGCATAAGAAAGCTCACTGGCTACAAGCAGTGAGCTTTTTTTGTGTTAGTATAGTAGTGTTTTGTTTACTTGAGCTTAGCGATGTGTTGCTCTAACGCTTCAACGACTTTGTTGATGATTTCGACGCGTGCGTAGCGTTTGCTGTCGCCTGAGACGACATGCCAAGGCGCATGTTCGGTGTGTGTCTTTTCTAACATCTCGTTAATCGCTTCGGTGTATTCCGGATGCTTTTCACGATTGCGATAATCTTCGTCAGTGAGTTTCCAGTATTTGAGCGGGTCTTTTTTGCGGCTGGCAAAGCGGCGCGCCTGCTCTTCGAAGCTAATATGTAAAAAGAATTTTTGAATTAAATAGCCATCATCAGCAAGTTGACGTTCGAATTCATTAATTTCATTGTAGGCACGTTTCCATTCGTGTTCCTTGGCGAAGCCTTCAATGCGTTCGACCAAGACTCGCCCATACCAAGAGCGATCAAAGATGCCGATGTGACCATGCGCGGGAATGTTTTTCCAGAAGCGCCACAGATAATGATGGCTGAGTTCTTCTGGGGTAGGGGCTGCAATGGCATGAATAGTAAGTAGTCGTGTGTCCATGTATTCGACCAGACGACGAATACTGCCGCCTTTGCCACCGGCATCCCAGCCTTCAAAGACGAGGACGACGGGCACCTTGTGCTTAATAATAGACTCGCGGAGATCGACGAAGCGCTTCTGGCCTTCGAGGACGCGACGTGCAGACTCTTTTTTGTCTAGTTTGAGGCTAAGATCGACATCGTCTAAATGAGGTCCGTTTGGCATGGTCATTCCAATTAGTGAACGGGCTTAGGTGCACAGGCTTGCACTGTGGACTGCGCTATGGATTCTTCAAGGCAGTTGTTGGAGAGGACCCTATGCCAGACGCCGTTAGTTTCGAAGGTATTCAAGAAATAGTCAAAACTATCCAAGCCAGATGGACTGCTAAGCCGCAATGCGCGGTGTTGTTGGGCACGGGATTAGGTGCCTTGGCAGAGCGGATCGATGTCGAAGAGCGTATCGATTACGCTGATTTACCAGGTATGCCGCAGTCGAGTGCTGAGTCGCATGCAGGTGAGCTGGTTTGTGGTAAGCTTGGTGGACAAACGATCATTGGATTCAGCGGTCGTTTGCATTGCTATGAGGGACATAGTCCTGCCGATGTTGTGGCACCCGTACGTATCGCCCAGGCTATGGGCGTCAAAACCTTGATTATGGGTTCAGCTGCTGGTGGATTGAATCCACATTATGCGGTCGGTGACATCGTCGTCTTGCAAGATCATATCAATTTAATGGGTGTGAACCCACTGCTTGGTCCGAACGACGAGCGCTTTGGCCCACGTTGGCCGGACATGATTGAGCCCTATAGTGCGTCGTTGCAGGCGCTCGCGCGCAAGCAGGCCTTGGCCCAAGGTGTGCATCTGCACAAGGGGGTCTACGCGGCGGTCCTTGGTCCCAATTTGGAAACGCGCGCAGAATATCGTATGTTACAGCGTTTGGGCGCGGATCTCGTTGGTATGAGCACGGTGCCAGAAACGATAGCTGCAGTACACGCTGGTATGCAAACATTAGCCTTCGCTATTGTGACGGATCTATGTTTACCCGATGCTTTAGAGGCTGCGGACATAGCCAAGATCATTGCGGCTGCCAATACCGCAGAACCAATTTTATCAGACTTAATTATATCCTGCCTAGAGCAGATGGAGAAATAAATGAAAGCGGTAACAGTACAAGCAAGTAAGGGTAAGACGGACGCAATCGCAATAATTGTAGGATTTGGTAAGGTTAAAATGCCGAGCAACATTGCCGCCTTAGCAGCGAAAATGGCTACCGGTGACGTTGGTGGTGCGCAAACCGCTTATGCGAATAATCAATTGTATATTTTATTGCATCCCAAATCAGATGTCGAATTAGTTGGTGGTGAAGCCTGGCGTATCATGGGCAGTGAATTGGTCGCAGCCTTGCGTGGACAAGCGCTTACATCCTGTCAGGTA
>CBDUFM010000465.1:0-3450 GCA_965366325.1 uncultured bacterium | reverse complement strand
TCTTGGACAGTCGATTCCCGCCAACAGCATCCGCAATCTCCCTTTTGTGTGGGAACGCTGCCAATTTCAAGTGATGGGCCAGCCACAGACGCTGGACCACATCGAACACCAAATTTTACGCCCACAATTTCTGGACGCGCGCATACACATGGCCATCAATTGTGCGAGCATTGGGTGTCCACCACTACGCAATGTTCCGTTTACGGAACATCAGCTAGAGGAACAGCTCGAATCACAAACCCGTGCCTTTTTGCTCCAACACCCAGCTAGCAAAGTCATCATCGATCGCGCCAAACAGGACGTTCAACTCTCCTCCCTCCTCAGCTGGTTTGCCACAGATTTCATCGCCCAAAACCCAAGCAGCACCGACAGCTACCCGAGCGCTACCTCAGCCGGAGAACGTGCAGTACTCGTCTTTATCAGTCGCTATCTCGCTCAGGCCGACGCCGATTACCTACGCAGCGCGCGCTATAGCATCCGCTATCGCGACTACGACTGGTCTCTCAATCAACAGCAATCAAGCACAAAGACCCCTAATTAGCGCAAGGACAGGTCGTTGACCTGCCACTTGGCTTTGGCAGGATGCCCAGCCTTCCAAGGACAGGTGGCCGAGTGGCTGAAGGCGCACGCTTGGAAAGCGTGTAACGGGGAAACTCGTTCGAGAGTTCGAATCTCTCTCTGTCCGCCAATAAAAAATCCCCACTTTTTAAATTTAAAAGTGGGGTTTTTTATGTAGTTTGATATTCCTAGCTGCCTTTTGATAGGCAAAAACAGCCACGTCTATTTACTAAGTTCAATAATACGCTTGAGCATACCCTGACGAGACTCTTCCAATTTCGCATTGGTCCACTTCGCCACATCAGCATCTGACTGGTAGCCATCGGTGCTCCAAATACCTAAAGCAGCATCATTCGCCTTAGCTAGCGACTCTAAGGTCAAGCGAATACGCGCATCCAAGAGACCCTCACGCACGCCCAACCAACGCGCTGTCTTCAACACACCTAATTCACGATGAACCATGAAACATGACGAGGACGGCTCACGCCCGTCTAGATTATGAAAACCAAAGCCTTGGGTGAACAAACCAATCCACTGCATCCGGCCCTTCATGCCTAGTTTAATACTGCGCCACAAGCGTAATCCCATACCCATACGATCTAATCCATTATTATAGGACCATGGCTCAGTGCCTAAGGCCTTCAACTTTTCGATATGCTCAGCTTTGTGAATGTTTAAAGCAACTGCATAGGAATTTTTTGCCAGAGCACTAACGATATCCTCATGCTTAGACCATGAACTCCAACCCACCGTGCGCATACCCGCCTTCTTATGTGGCCCCAGATAACTCAACACTTGTTCTAATTGATCCGTCCCATGTCGAGGCTCGTCAAAAGAGTTGATATAATGCGGTGGCAACGAGCGCTCTTTTTCCATCGCTAGGATTGCGCGACCGATGCCCTGCGGGTTCTTTTTCTTTTGCTTAAACCGCACAAAAAATCCACCGTAACCAACCACAGCATGTATCGGTCCATGTTTCTCCGCTAATGCAATATACTTCCACGCATTGTCTCCGGAAATTTTTACATTATCCCCATCTTCAACTTTATATCCTAGCGATTCGCCACCGCTAACGGCCGTTAAACCTGCGCCCATTTGCTCTACCAATAAGTCTTCCTGCAATTTCCACCAAGTAGTGCTATCCATTTTGTTCTCAGAAATCGGCAATGCATTCATAAACAAGCCAACCGGAATTGGCAAACCAAGCAAAGCCACCTTCGATACATTAATTTTCACCGGCAAGGTGATTTTTTCTTTTCCAGCGCTCACCGTTAGCGTATCTTCAATAACTCCATTACCAAAATCTTTAGGTATTTTATATTCAACGATAACCGAACGCGTCACTTGTGGACCAACTGTAAACGAGGCGCCAGGGCGATAATGATTGATTTCCAACCAAATAGAGCCAACACCATAATTCCTCATCGGCATGTAGCGACCATGAGAAATAACAGGCTTCACCGTAGATCGTGATGCCGCCTCAACTTGAACATCTAAATTCTTCTGCGCATACACCCCTAAATGAAATGTTAAGGTCTGCCCTGCAACCGCTAATTTCTCAGCGAGCTGCGTACCCTTTGCAGTATAGGGCCAATCATTTGGATACACATCGACCCCAACTGGTAATTCTTCTACAACCAATGCTGCCGCAGGTTTCTGACGGTCACTACGACTGCTTTTATCACCACGCGTAAACACACGGTCAATAGTCTTATGCTGCAACTCTTTATGAAACTCGATAAATTCTTTTCCCTGCTTAGTATTGGGAGCGATGATGAGTCCTGCTACACGCAATGGGTACCCGCGTAAATCCTCAACATCCAAAGCAAAAACATTCTCACCCTTAGCAGCTGAAAATTCAAACTCGCTCACCGCATGTGCGGGCCAGATAAGGTCATCAACTAAATTATCCAAATCCAGTATTTCGGTATCCTGAAACAAGAAATCAGTGCCGTCAGTAGTAAACGCATGGCTATGCGCTGATTTGCCATTAATGCGTAGACTCGCCTTTGTGTATGCCGAATATTCGTCCTCCCAAAAACCACCTCGCTCAAATGCGATCAAGCCAATATACTTCCCACCATTTAAATTAACTCTAAAATCGCCCTTATCCCACGCCAAGCCATCACCCAGCATTGCGGTTGGAAACGACATGCTTCTCCCAAGCATGGAAGGCTTACCCGTAATACCAAAACCCTTTTTAGGGCGATAGGTATCTGATTCAGTAACGCCAATCATCTGTGCCATGACCTGCGTTCCCTTTCTTCCAAAATCAAAAGCAAATCCACCATCTACTACAACCTTCTTAACCTTCACCAATTCAATTTGGTCGATATAAATAGGAGCATCTCCTCTATTATTAAATAAAATGCGCTTAATTAAATCCAATTCTATCGGCGTTTTAATCTTGCCGAGGTACGGCTTATTCTCTTCACCACGCCACAAACCACCGGCTATATCTATATCAACAGTTGAGACACCCGGGACAACGCCAAATGCACTATCGTGACGTTCACGAAAGCCCTTGTGCTTGTCTCGTATTTCAAAACCAACCGTCACCGCCGCATCACTGTCATTCTTAATATGAATGCGTAATATATCATTCCCTTTCCAATTTCGCGTCTTAAAGGAATCTACAACTGACATAAGGCCTGGGTCGATACGCAAACTATGCTTACCTTCAGATTTCCATGCCTCAGAGACGACGACCTCACCGGCCCTGTCTTCTGGCCACTTATTCGGTGAATACTTTCCCTCAAAGCTCTGAATTAAGGTAACCTCTTCAGCACCTAAACACATCAACAGTGATGAAACCAGTACCAAGCATAGCAAGTTAAGCACTTTCATTTTCTTTCCTTATAAGAATGTGTAGCAGTAGCGATGTATAACATG
>CBDUFM010000464.1:0-3451 GCA_965366325.1 uncultured bacterium | reverse complement strand
CATTATGGGCATGTTGCAGCGGCGGCTGATCGACCGGCTATTATCCTTGATGGAAATTTGACACATGATTCACTGCTCTGGCTATATTATGATGGAGCGGAGCCCCGCATCGAAATTATAGCTCGTCATGATACTGAATGGAAGGGCTGCCCCGGGCAAATTCCACACCCTCATGCACAGTGCGATCGTTCTGGACAGTTTATTTTATTTAATGCATCACATAATGCGCGTAGCGATGTCTATACGGTGTGCGTGTAAATGACTGACTCAGATAATTATAATGCACACAGTTTGCCAAGCAAAGCTGCCAACGGTTCGGGTGTAGGTCTCGGTCCCTATCTACTATTTGTGAAATCAGAGTTGCGATTATTACCTGTTTAAAAATTTACGGAACGTGGAGTCTTTTTTTAATTACCGTTCATTTCTTACTAGAAATTCTGTCCTTATAGTACATGTCAATTGTGAATGTTAGTGCTAGAAGTACGTGATTTTAACATTATGAAACAAGGCTTCATATTAATAAAAGTTAGCAGTCGAGAGCAAAACCGATGTGATAAATGCATAAACAGCAGGTTTTGGCGTCAGGTTCTTGAAGTTTTATGGTCCTGGGGTTGTATAATTATTCGTAGAAGGATTGGAGTAGTGCCTTGACTGGGGTGAGTAATAGAGACGGAAATGTGACTAAAAAGAAATCACGTGGGCATTACAGGCCCGCTATTCTGAGGTGCGTACCTGAGAAACAGCATCTATTCGCGGATTTATTTGCTGGATTATTAGTAGGTGTCGTGGCATTGCCGTTGGCGATTGCATTTGCAATTGCTTCAGGTGCGCCACCTATGGCAGGTATTATTACTGGAATTATTGCTGGTGCGCTTATTTCTTCCTGTGGTGGTAGTCGGTTTCAAATTGGTGGACCAACTGGAGCTTTTGTAGGGCTTTGCGCAAGTATCGTGGCCCAATACGGTCTGGCTGGCCTAGCCCTGTCTACGTTGATGGCAGGGGTTTTATTGGTTTTCTTTGGGGTTTTTAAATTAGGCGCTGTAATTAAATTTATTCCTGCGCCAGTGGTGACCGGCTTTACAACTGGCATAGCCGTAATTATAGCAGCTACGCAATTGCGCGATGGCTTGGGCATAAGCCTGTGGCCCACAGAATCGCCGGTTCATTTTCATGAACGCATTATGGCAGTCTTCTACGGAATCCATACATGGTCAGTGGCTGCAGTGATGCTATGCCTAGGTACTGTGGTGCTGACTATTGGGCTGCGGCGTTTTTTGCCTCGGTGGCCAGGAGCATTGATTGCTATTATTATGGCAGCATTGGCAGCTGGGCTATTTCAATTAGATGTTGAAACTATTGGTCAACGTTTCGGTAGTCTTGATGGATCCTTGGCCCTCCCATCGTTTCATGTATTTGCCGATTTAGAAATACAGAATTCAGCTCAATTGGTACAGACATTGACTGACTTGAGTGGTCCCGCGCTTGCGATTGCTTTATTGGCTGCAATAGAAAGTCTTCTTTCGGCCACGGTTGCAGATAATATGGGTTCTGATCGTCACGATCCAGATAGTGAGTTAATTGGTCAGGGAATTGCCAATCTGGTAGTTCCTTGGTTCGGTGGAATTCCAGCAACAGGTGCGATTGCGCGTACGGCAACAAACATTCGTAGCGGAGCACGATCACCGTTGTCTGGAATTATTCATGCATTCACATTGCTCGTAATTGCCCTCGTGGCGATGCCGCTGGTTTCGTTATTGCCTATGGCGGCAATGGCTGGAGTTTTATTTGTTGTTGCATGGTATATGTCTGAAATAAGGCAGTGGGGTAAAATTCTCAGGGCAGGAAAGACCGAAGCCCTTTTGCTGTTGTTGACATTTGGGCTGACGGTTGCCATCGATTTGACTGTAGCGATTGAGGTTGGTGTGGTACTTGGGTTATTTTTCTTTGTTCAACGTTTAGTGGCACACACCGAAATAAAATCATTACGTGTTTCGCCTGATGACGATCTAAAAGATATTCAAGGGGCAGATGATAAAATTGAAGTATTTGAAATAGATGGTCCGTTTTTCTTTGGTATTTCCTCTCACTTAAGGGATATGAGTGCCGGATTATCTGGGAAACATGAGGTGTTAATATTGCGTATGCGACATGTGCCATTTGTAGATACGACTGCAGCAACCGCCTTGGGTGAGATGATTGAGGAGACCCGAAAACGTGGCTGCGAAGTGGTCCTTAGTGGCGTTAATTTAAAATGTAGGAATGACCTCATGCGCAATAATATTTTTAAATTATTGGAAGAATCGATGGTGGTGAGTTCAATCACAGAGGCACTGGTCCTTGCGGATAGTATCATTCAAAAAAATAAAGGGGGATATCATGCTAACAACACGGCAGATTAAACGTAGAATTTAATAGGACAATTTAATAAGATTTGGGTCTTTATAGTGGTCTTTATAGTGGTCTTTATAGTGGTCTTTATAGTGGTCTTTATAGTCTTTATAGGACAGGCACTTTTCAAAGGTGCGTGTCCTATGCTGGGAATCGGAGTACGCTGTCTGAATTATTGCTTTGTTTCGACCTCAATGTTACGTATATTTTCCAATTGTAGTGGTAATTTGAGGAAATTGTTCTTATTACGTGTGGTCCGAATACGATTTTTACCCAGCCATTTTGGCTGGGCTATTTATTTGATATAAGTTAAGTGTTTTTGATTATGGTATGGGTGGTGGATCGTCGCCGTAGAGCGAGGTTTTATTCATTAAGCAGCGCAGGCCACGGTCGATGGCTTCTTTGCTTCTGGATATTTTCTTGCCGATAGCGGTGCCGGTGAATTGTGCGGCGCTGCTCATGCAAGTGATCCAGTTTTTTGACTGAACCTGAAGGCGATCGAGGATTGGTTCTAGGCTTCTATCGATGGATCCGCGTTTGCCTGCTCGAAGGATGCGTCCGGTTTCATCGACAATGCGTATATATTCTTTGAGAGTCAGTGGCGTTGATGCGTCTAGGTCACCTTTATTGGTGACGGTGCAATGCTCCATGGATGCGAGCCAGCGATGTTCTGCAATTATTTTATGTTTCTGTTCATTGTGCGTGATTTCTTGTTGTAGATTTTTGAATGCACTGATGCGCATGGTGATAGAGGTGTGCACCGAATCTTCCGGTATTTTGCATATCTGTGCGCGCACGGGATTGAGATCGATATAGGCCATACAGGCTATGAGAGCGGCTTGGTCGAGTAGTTTTACTGATTGAAAACGTGCTTCCCAGAAAGCTCCTTTGCATTCATCTTCCGCATTAGCGCGTTTGGCTATTGGCTCCTTGAGGCATTTCATGAACCAGGAGAGTGAGCTGAGTCTTTTACGACGTTCCTCAATCCAATCTTCGTTTTGTGCGAAGCCCTCGACAATGAAGTTTGCTGGTAGCCAGGGGTTCCCGTCATCGTCTTTCGCCC
>CBDUFM010000463.1:0-3453 GCA_965366325.1 uncultured bacterium | reverse complement strand
AGCGAGGCCTTCCTCTTTGCTGTAGCCACGGTGTACATAGGCGGCACTAACCAGATCGCTGTGAATGGATTGCGGAATAATATAATCTGCCATGTCTAATCTTTCTGTGTATTTTAGTTGGGTATGTGTGGGTTTAAATGGTGTTGAATTGAATAACGTCGTCTTTGCCATCGAGATAATTAATTAAATTATTAACTGCACGCATGGCTTGGCGGCCAACGCTTTCATTGGTACGGCTACCGATGTGTGGCGTGATAATAATGTTATCAACGTCTTGGAAGGGGTGCGGCGCTTGCATAGGTTCGATGTCGAGGACGTCTGTGGCGTAGGCGGATAGCTGGCCTGAAGAGCAGGCAGTAACAACGGCGGCTTCATCAATGATGCCACCGCGCGCGGTGTTAATAATGCAGGCACCCGGTTTCATGGTGGCTAGACTGCTGCTGTTGATGAGCGCACGCGTTTCATCAGTCAACGCACAATGCAGCGAGAGGAAATCAGAAGCTTGAATAACCTGTGCGTGGTTTTCAGCACGCTGCACGTGGTATTGTTGGCAGAACTCGTCTGGCCAATGACGGGTAAAGGCAATGCAGTGCATATCAAAAGCATGAGCGCGTTTGATGACTTCTTTGCCAATGCGGCCAAGTCCAATTATGCCTAAAGTTTTGCCTGCGAGGTCGCTGCCGGTTTGACGTTTCCAGCCACCTTGTTTTACACCGTTCATGTGCCACCAAAATTGTTTGGCGCAGGCAATCATCAGGCCAAAACAATGTTCGGCGACAGTCGTATGATTAACCCCGGGCGTAAAGAGAACGGGTAGTTTTTTACTGGTGGCGTAATCGACGTCGATTTTATCGAGACCGATACCGTATTTGGCGATGACGCGTAGTTTGGGGAGGGCAGCATCAATGACACGAGCAGTGATGTCGTCATCGCCATTAAGAAAGGCGTCGAAACCATTGTGTTCTTCAATCAGATCAAGCAGCTGTTGCTCATTGAGGGGGCCACGGGCACGAATGATCTCGTAACCGGCTGCTGCTAGAACTTCGTGATGGGCACCGGGGGTGTCCTGGAAGCTGGTTGTACTTAAGAGAACCTTGAGTGCTGCTGACATGCTTGCTCCTGAATCATGATGTCTGCAGCCCACTATAGATCGGTCACTTATTGAGCTATGGACTTCCTGTTCAGTTTTTGCATTATTTGATCACAATGACAGCCGATGATCTTCAGTTCTTGCATGGTCAATCTTACCAAGATTACAGGTTTTGCGTGGAAAAACGCTATCAGACGTACTTTGCTTTGCAGTATATGGCCAAAGGAACCGTTTCTGTCGCTTATGATGACGAGACCTATAACTTGTCCGGTGCTTACGTGTGGCCCTGTGCCAAGGGGCCCCTGTTGCGCTTTGAGCCGGGTCCCAGCGGTTCGTGGGAACATCGTTACATTGCTTTCAGTGGCCCACTGACGGCCCAATGGCAGGCAAGTGGCCTGTGGCCACAGCTCCCGCAGCAAGTCTGTAGTGCAGATTTTACCCAGCGCTTTGATACCCTGCTGAGTTTGTACAAACGCGATGATTATTGGGCACAGCAGCGCAGCGTGAACCTCTTAGAGGGCATGCTTCTAGAATTGGCCGATGAACGTGCGGCGCAGCCGCAGCGACGCGAGGTCTGGCTCGATGACTGTCTGCGGCACATGTCAGCAAACCATTATCAAGACAACGATTACGATCAAATAGCGGCATCATGGGGAATGTCCTTGAGCACGCTGCGGCGGCGCTTTAAGCAGCAGATGGGGCTCAGCATCCATCGTTATGCCTTGCAGCAGCGTGTTGCCTTGGCACAGCGGTCCTTGCGTGAGACCGATACGCCGATCAAGGCCCTCGCTGATGCGCTTGGCTATAGTGATGTCTTCTTTTTTAGCCGCCAATTTAAGCAGCTGACGGGTGTGACCCCCGGTGTTTATCGTCGTAGTAAGCAAATTATGTAGGCTATGCGATTTTCATCTAAGCCATGATGGATTCTGAAGCTTAGGCTGCAGGGGCGGCGTTGCATTTTCGGCTTGAGCTGCAAGCTGCCACGCCCTTTTGGACTTGCAGGGAGTACAGTCAGATGGACGAGCATACGCTAACCCATTTACGCGAACTTGAAGCGGAAAGCATTCACATAATTCGTGAAGTTGCAGCCGAGTTTGAGAATCCGGTGATGATGTATTCAATTGGTAAAGATTCGGCTGTTATGGTCCATCTTGCCTTGAAGGCGTTTCATCCAGGGACGGTTCCATTTCCCTTATTACACGTTGATACAACGTTTAAGTTTAAGGAAATGATTGAGTTCCGCGACAAATTCTGCAAAGAAAATAACTTAAAATTATTGGTACACACCAATGAAGAGGGGCGTGAGGCCTACATTAACCCCTTCGATCACGGTAGCAGCCATTACACGAATGTAATGAAAACGGACGCCCTCAAGCAGGCTTTGGATAAATACGGTTTTGATGCTGCCTTTGGTGGTGCACGTCGTGATGAAGAGCGCTCACGCGCAAAAGAACGTGTTTTTAGCTTCCGTGATGAGCGGCATCAATGGGATCCTAAAAATCAGCGCCCAGAATTATGGCGTTTGTATAATGCGAAAAAACAACAGGGCGAAAGCATCCGTGTTTTTCCGATTTCGAATTGGACTGAATTGGATATTTGGCAATACATCCATCTCGAAGATATTCCCATTGTTCCGTTATATTACGCTGACAAACGTCCCGTTGTGAGACGTGGACCTAAGGGTGCTGAAACTTTAATTATGGTTGATGATGAGCGTATTCCTTTGGAGCCTGGCGAAGTGCCAGAGGAAAAGGTCGTGCGTTTTCGTACACTCGGTTGTTACCCATTGACTGGTGGTATCGAGTCTGATGCAAATACTGTTCCGCAAATTATTCAAGAGATGCTGTTGACTAAATATAGTGAGCGTCAAGGCCGTTTGATTGATTCCGATGAAGAGGGATCAATGGAAAAGAAAAAACAAGACGGGTACTTCTAAGATGACTGTCGAAACTGAATTAATTGAAGCGAATATTGACGAATACTTAGCACGCCATGAGCGCAAAGAATTATTGCGCTTTGTGACTATCGGCTCGGTAGACGATGGCAAATCCACGCTAATCGGTCGTATCTTATTTGATACTGGATCGGTCTATCAGGACCAGATCGATTCTATTAAAAAGGTTGATGCCGATGGCAACGAAGTAGTAGACCTTGCTAATATCACAGACGGCTTGTTGGCGGAACGTGAGCAGGGTATTACGATCGACGTTGCTTACCGTTATTTCACAACGCCCAAACGTAAATTTATCATTGCCGATACGCCAGGGCACATCCAATACACGCGTAATATGGCAACAGGTGCAAGTACTGCACAGGTGGCCATTATTTTAATTGATGCGCGCTATGGTGTGTTACAGCAAACC
>CBDUFM010000462.1:0-3462 GCA_965366325.1 uncultured bacterium | reverse complement strand
GTCTACCTGGCCTTGGTAAAACTCTGCTGGTTAAAGCGATCAGTAAAATTGTTGGTCTCGATAGCAACCGTATTCAATTCACACCCGATCTCATGCCCAGTGATATTACGGGCTCACACGTCTTCGATATGGCTGAGCGTAAATTTGTATTTCACCGAGGGCCTGTGTTCTGCCAGTTCTTGCTCGCCGATGAATTTAACCGTGCCCCTGCCAAGACACATGCCGCACTTTTAGAAGTCATGCAAGAGGGCCACGTGACGCTTGATGGACAAACGCATGTTTTGAAAAAACCATTCTTTGTCATGGCCACGCAAAACCCTATCGAGAATGAAGGCACCTATAATTTACCCGAAGCACAGCTAGACCGTTTCTTATTTAAATTAGTGCTCGCCTATCCAAGCGAACAGGAAGAAAAGGACATCTTACGCCTCTTCCTTGCTGGAACCTCACCGTATGACGTATTAAACAATTCAATCCGCTCCGTCTGCAATGCCGATATCCTCTACAAAATGCAGCAGCTCGCTGCGCACACCACTGTTGATGAAAGCGTTATTCATTACATCACCAGCATTGTACGCCAAACTCGCTCCTACCCCGGTCTCTACCTCGGCGCAAGTCCACGTGCAAGCATTTCCATCCTCAGCGGATCACGCGCACTGGCGCTCATGAACGGTCGCAATTATGTCATTCCTGATGACGTCCGCGAAGTCGTACTTATGGCCCTACGCCACCGTGTTATCCTCAGCCCAGAAGCTGAGATTGAGGGCAAAACCACTGATCAGTTACTTGAACAACTCGTCCAAGGCATTGAAGTCCCACGGGGTCGTTAAGAGTAATGCGCGCAGCTTTTCCTTCACGCCTTTGTATTTTTATACTAGCAAGTCCATGCCTGCTTTCCTTCTTGTTGATTTTCAACACGGAGTTGCTCACGAGCATTTTACTTTTAGACGCTGCGCTAATTAGCTTAATTATCTTCGACCTTGCCCTCGGTCGCATACGCAAACAAGACCTACTCGTTGAACTAGATGTTCCGGCAACTTGGTCACTTGGGCGCAAAGAAAAAATTTACGTCCGTTGCACTTATACAGGTAAGCAATCACGCCTAGGTCGTCTTCGTTTAGATTTACCGTCTTTTGCGCATGCCGAACCAGAAGTCTTGGCCGTTCATTTTGAGCCCAATAAATTACTTGAGATCAGCATCCCCGTCAGTGCCGATAGGCGAGGCCGCCTACAGGTACAGGGCGTGCACATCGAATTACGCAGCAGTCTTGGCCTTTGGAACCTCCATTATCGCCACGGTGACACGCATACCGTTTCTGTGTATCCAAATATAAAACAAATTAGCGACTATGCGCTTTTAGCGCGCACTAATCGCCTCGCCTTGATTGGCGTGCGCAAAGTACGCAGCGTTGGTGGCGACACCGATTTTGAACGCCTCCGCGATTATCAATCCGGCGATTCCGTGCACAGCATTGATTGGAAGGCCAGCGCACGCCGTGATGAACTCACGGTGCGCGATTACCAGCCCAATCAAAGCCAGACTATCATGCTCATGATTGATGCTGGTCGCATGATGGTCACCAAAACGACACTCCAAGATGAACAACAAGTCAGCATGCTGGACCACGCCATTAACGCGAGCCTCCTACTTGCCTATGTCGCTATTAAACAAGGAGACCGCGTCGGCGTGATCGCCTATGCTAACGGCATTAAACGCTACGTGCCTGCGGCTGGTGGTGAAAAACATATACACACCCTCATTCATGCGCTACACGATGTGCAGGCAGAACTCGTCGAAAGCCGCCACGAAGAAGCCTTTCTGCACGTACAAAAAATGGAACGCAAACGCAGCTTGGTTATTTTATTCAGCCACGTCCTCGATGACGTCAATGCCATGCACATTGAACAACATTGCCAAAAATTAGTGGGCCGACACTTGCCACTTGCAGTCTTACTACGCGACCAATCACTGCACCAACACTTAGAGCAAGCCCCACAAAGTTCTGACGAATTTTGGCAGGCCAGCGCCGCCGCTCATATTTGCAACAGTCGTCAATCCTTAATTGACCGCCTGCGTGCCCATGGCAGCCTCGTCCTCGACACCGACCCCAATGACCTAAATGCAGAAGCCGCTGGTGTCTCGCATGCCATTACCATTGGCACTGGGGTTGCTGATGGCGAAGCCTGTCGTGCACTCGTCGCAGAGTACCCTGACTTTCTACATGCTAGCGTTGGCCTAGATCCATTTAACTGTTTTGATGCTGGCGAAAACTTAGCCCAAGAAATGCGTAAATTAGATGCCCAACTAGCAAGCGGTGACTTTGTTGCTGTTGGTGAAATTGGCATGGATTACCATTACGATTTAAAGCCAGCCAGCCAACAGTGTGCCGATTTCGAAGCTCAATTGGCCATGGCATTGCAGTATGATTTACCCGTTATTATTCACGTCCGTGACGCCCATCCAGATATGCTAGCCTGTTTAAAAAATAATCCTAAAAATCGCGGCATTATTCACAGCTTTACTGGTGGACCAAGCGAAGCTGAACAATACCTCGCTCTTGATTCTTGGATGCTTAGCTTCAATGGCATCTGCACCTTCAAAAATGCACAGGACGTTGCGGAAGCAGCGGCAATGACCCCCAACGACCACCTGCTTATCGAGACCGATAGCCCTTACCTCGCACCAGTGCCTTTACGCGGCAAGCGTTGTGAACCCGCTTACGTAGCGCACACGGCACAGTTTGTGGCTGAGATTCGTGGTCAGCGCTACGATGACATCTGCGCTTGGACTTTTAAAAATGCCTGCCGCATCTTCCAACTACCAGAACTGTGGATCGAACCCAAGGCACCGTGGGAGCAAGCTTAGCAACTTGCGCACGTCTACCTAAGGAGCAGGTAGAGGCAAGACACTCGGCATAAGTGCTGCCAAAACTGACTAAATACGCATTGCTGCACGCTTAGCCACCCTAAGATTATTCGCAGTCATCAACACCAAAAAGGAGCGTGCACCATGGATTGTATCAAATGTAGCGGAACCTTAATTCGTAAAATTGTGAACGGTGTGGAAATTGAACAATGCAATGCCTGCGGTGGCATTTGGTTTGACCTCGGGGAGCTCGATTGGTTACTCGAAGTCCCCCAGTTACAACTCGATGACCAAGAAAGCGGCGAGCACAAAATTCTCGACGACAAACGCAGTGCCTGCCCTAACTGCGGTGGTGTCGGCAAAATGATACAGCTGAGCCGCCTAGACAGCGACTTCCACATAGACGCCTGTCCAACCTGCTCTGGCCGCTGGTTAGATGGTGGAGAATTAAAAGCCCTGCGCGAAACGGAACGACAAAATCAGCTACGTGGATTTTTTGGCGACATGCAATAGGATCGACGTCACCGAACATCGCTCGTAAACAGTCACACAACAGGATCGCATCGTCATGCAAGACATTGGTAAATTTACTGGTA
>CBDUFM010000461.1:0-3466 GCA_965366325.1 uncultured bacterium | reverse complement strand
TTTTAAATCACTGGGACAAAATCGGTCCAAAATCACAGGGCGAAGTGGAAATCGTTGCGATGAGCGATCCAGACGAATCGGCGATGGAACGCTATAAAGAATCATTCAACTGCCCAGGTGCGGCGTGTTATAGCGATTATAATGATGTGCTTGCGCATGATGAAATCTCATGGGTCATCATTGGTTCAATTAATTCTGTTCACGCTGAGCAATGCATCGCTGCTTTTAAAGCCGGTAAAGATGTCTTTTGCGAAAAACCCATTGCGGTGACTTTAGACCAATGCCGCGATTTAAAAATTGCCCAAGAAGAATACAATCGTAAGTTGATGGTTGGATTTACCCTACGCTACACGCCACATTATAATAAAATAAAAGAATTGTTAAATGAGGGCGCCGTTGGTCGTATTATCTCACTCGAATTTAATGAAACGCTCCAGTTTAACCACGGTGGTTATATTGCTGGCAACTGGCGCCGTATGAATGAATTCGGTGGCTCACATATACTTGAAAAATGCAGCCACGATATTGATATCTGTAATTGGATGGTTGAGTCACGAGCCAAGAAATTAGCTTCGTTTGGCGGCCTCGATTTCTTTACCCCTGAAAATGAGCATCACATGCAGCGCATCGGCCCGAACAAAGACGGTCAAGAGGCCTACTGTACCTGGCATCGTAAGGGTGACATTAATCCGTTCACCGCAGAAAAGGACATCATTGATAACCAAGTTTGTATTATTGAATTTGAAAACAAAGTGCGCGCAACATTTCATACGAATTTACACGCCGCCATTCCTGAGCGCCGCATCTGTATACTTGGCACCGAAGGCGCTATCCGCGCGGACCTCATGACGGGAAAAATTGAAGTCGCTAAAGTGGGATGGGATAACGCCATTACCGAACATGTCGGTGAAAAGAAAGGCGGCCATGGTGGCGGTGACGAATTATTAGTGCAACACCTCTATAAAATGATGACCGAAGACGCTCCAAGTCTCACTAGTTTAGATGCTGGCATCGAAGCGGCCGTCACCTGTTTCGGTTTTCAAGATGCTATGGACAACGATACCATCGTCGACATGCGCAGCTACTGGGCACAGCTGGAAACTGCAGCCGTTTAAGTGTGTCGATGCTAAGAATACAATCACGCGCGCCGCAATTGGCGCGCGTTTTTTTGTGATAAGGGAAAGATAGGCTAGATGCGTCCTGTTCGTTTGTTCTCGCTATAAGTTTCTGTGCACGCTTGTGCATCAGTATACGCGTGCTGTTTAATTGGAGTAATAGTGCAGGTCTAGTATTTTAATGTAGGTTTACCCGTTGGCTGTAATTCGTGTTAATAAGGTCATGCTAGTGGCTCTATTCAACGTTGACTGTCAGTGTTTTGCGGTCGATGACATGCTGGCCAAGATTGTCGGAATAAAATGTGATAACAATGGTGTGTGTTCCTTTTTCAAGTTTGCGCAATTGTGGAACAGCGTTGTTGTCGCCGAATAAATGAAAGGGTGCCTCCTGCTCAATGATAAATCCTTGGGCATTGCGTTGGCCACCGAGTGCCATGTCTATGCCGTCGATTTGTCCATTGATGCTTTCCATTTTTTGAGCGCTCGAGTCCTCGACGAGGATATTAAACTGAGTTTGTGCCGAGATGGTAATGGTATCGGTATTAATTGGTGATTTTGCATCTTTGGTAACGAGGTTGAGTTGGTAGGGCGAAAAGGGATTGTGCTCAGCTG
Organism: uncultured bacterium; assembly: GCA_965366325.1. Lineage (GTDB taxonomy): Bacteria > Planctomycetota > UBA11346 > UBA11346 > UBA11346 > JANQLF01. Next base: position 1,739 of record CBDUFM010000461.1, on the reverse strand, counting down.
ATGTACCTTGCATCGTTGTCTGGGCTTGTACCTGCAGGGAGTCACCTGCGTGTAGGAGTACACTCTGTCCAGCTTGATTACGGCTGCGTACCGTGCCTTCTTTAACGGATACGATGGTTTCACGAGGGTTTTGTGTAAGGCTAAACTGTGTTCCAACGACTTGGGCATAGGTAAAGCTACCATGCGCACTTAACTGTTTGCCTTGTGGCAGCGGGTCTACATCAAAGTGGAGGCTGCCCTGAGACAGATGAACGTGTCCATTCTTTTTAATGTAAAAAGTACTATGTGCACTAATGCGAATGCGTGCATTTAATTCGGTTAATTGTATCAGGCTCGGTGCTTCATTATTATGGACCGTGGTGTTAAAGGGGATGTTTTGTAAATGTGTGTCCTTTTGGTATATGGTGCCTTCTACGAGATGAGCGGCAAAGCTGTGCCCTTGCTTTGCACTGTGCGGATTATCTGAAGCGTGGTTCGCGACGTTTGGCGTGGAATCTCCTATACCAATGTAGAGCAGCAATAACGCAGCTATGGCAGCGCCAGCCCAGATAACCATGTGCTGTTGGATTTGATTATGAGATTTGCGTTTTCTCTTGCCGCGGCGTTTACGATTGGATGGTATAGCTGCTTGCAGTCCGGAGACTGTTTTGGCATCTTTGCTTATTTGGAGATTTTGCACCAATGCAACATCATCAAGACAGGCACGTGCAAACGCTATGCGTGCGGCACTGTTGTCCTGCAGCAGTGTTTCAAGTTGTTGTACTTCATCTTCGCTGAGCGTTTGATTGGACCAGCCAATTATTAAATCTGCAGTGACTGCATTAATGCTCATGTTGTTCAATCCTTAATTTTGCATTCATACATTTAACAAGTGCGCTGCGTGCGCGCTTGAGAATGGCATAAACAGATTGTACCGTTCGTCCAACGTGTTGTGCAATGGCATCGCAGTCTTGTTCATCGAGATAGCGGGCAGTTACAACTGCTTTTGCATCTTGTTTGAGTTTTTCGAGACATTCGCCCATGAGCGCTCGGCGATTACAGTTATAGTCGGATTCTTGTTCGAACTCATTGAAGCAGACGTCAACAATCTCGGCTTGTAGGTTTCGTTTTAATTTTCGGTCCTTGCGCCCTAGCTCTAAAGATTTCCGACGCGTAATTTGTTTCAGCCAATTATGCGCATGTTTTGGGTCGCTCGGAATTTTATCAGGTGCCTCGGCAACAATCATTGATACTTCTTGATAAATATCTTCCGCTAAGTGATGGTCATGGGTCATGGCGTACGCATAAGCCAGTAGCTGGTTACGCTTCTGGTTCAGTAGTTGCACAACGCTTAATCTGATCTGGGTGCTATGGGTTTGCGGTCTCATGATGTACCTCTGCATAAACTATTGCGTTTTGAATGGTCAATTAGGCGCATTAATAGTGCCACCCTGTAAGTCTTTTCTTATTAAGGGGATAGGGATGTTAACCAAGTTAAGATCGCACCCTCACCCCCTGATCTATAAATACAACAAAATAAGTATGCCTAATGGGCGCTCTATGTGCAATAGGAAATAGGGGGAGCTGATTATGTATAGTGGACAGTCGTATGGTCGATCGCTCGATGCGTTGGTTTCAATCTGTATCTATGGAGTTGAGGATGACAGGTTCAAGCCGAGTTCGTGCGAGGCCGATGCGTGGAAACTGGTATCGTGGCTACTACGTCGTGGTGTTCGCGTAGAGGGTCACCGGATTAATCC
>CBDUFM010000460.1:0-3469 GCA_965366325.1 uncultured bacterium | reverse complement strand
CTCTGTGGCGCAAACAGGCCAGCGATGCCTTAATTGCGGAAACCACAATTCAATTCCATGATGACGGCATCCAACGCGAATTATCGGCGAGTTATCATGGCGTCTGTTTTAATAATTACATGCGTGCCGTGGACATCCTCCATCACGGCAAGCATGCGGTTGATCCACGCCTAGAAACCTGCATCCGCAATATGCTGAAACCCTGTCGCGCACTCGCACGACCGAATGGCCTGCTCTTTGATTTTCAAGATTCACATGCATTAAACTTTAAAAGCATGCTCAAACAGATCCCCCGTGATTGGCTTGAAGATGGTGATAGCTGGTTTTTAGGCGAGAGCGACCAAGCACCAGCACAGCTCCACCATGTCCTCGACAATGCTGGCTATGCGGTTTTACGCTCTGGTTATGCAAACAATGATGTCTGCGTCGCCTTTGACGGTGGTCCTTACGGCGACTCACATCAACACGAAGATAAATTATCCATCCAAGTGCATGCCTATGGCCGTGACTTAATCGGCGAAGCTGGAATTGTTGATTACAGCGATTCACCCGAACGCCATTACAGCCTTTCCACCCTCGCCCATAGCACTGCGATCGTTGATGGCTGCATGCAACACCGCAAAACGCAGTACTATAAAAATCGCCCGGATATTAAAGAGCGCGCGCTAGTGGATTATGATTTTCACGCAGCTGAAGCCTGGGTAAGCGCCGTTTATGACGAAGGCTACGGACCAGACGCAATACCATTACTGCAACATAGCCGCAAAGTGATCCTGAAATCAAAAACAGAAATCCAAGTCATTGACCATTTTAGCAAACTCAGTAAGGCCTCACATCAGGTAGAAATTTTATTTCACTGTGTCAAAGATGATGCAAGGCTCGATGCACAGAAATTCCACTCGACCGGTCCGGGGCCAAACGTCAGCATTAGCTGGGCCTGTGATCAAAGCGACATTCATGCAGCCGTCTGCTGTGGCGGCAGCGAACCGGATTTACGCGGCTGGGCTGCCCCTGATGATCACAGCAACGGACTCTACGCATTAGTGCCGCGACCCTGCCTAACCCTGCGCCTCAATTGCAGCGCCGATTGCACGGTCACCAGCACTATTCGGATTATTCCACCTGCATAAATACATTAGCAAACTGTCTGCAATTGTTCAGCCACTACCTTATTTAAAATCGGAAAGACGTCTTCATCGTCTAAAATGTCGCCTTCTGCATAGCCCATGCCATCAGTTACGGCATGTTCGGTTTTTCGATAACGCGTATCGAGATCCATAAAATTAACCGTTGCCGCAATCCGGTCGTAACCGATTTGGTTTGGCGCCGCACAGTGCACCGTGTTGCCATGGTGAAAAGCGATGTCGCCCGCTTTGAGCGGCACGAATTCAACGGGCGCGTCAATTAAATCTGGCGCTAAATCAAAAAATGAATCCACGCGCCCCATCTGTTGACCGGTATTCCACAACTTTTGCGTGCCGGGAATATACCCCATGCAGCCAGCCTCCAGCGGCACATCAACCAGTGCAATCCACGCCGTGATCGCATGTGAATCCGGACGCGCTTGATGACTCCAATTCGGCTGGCCCTGATGCATGAAAGTCGCCGCACTGCCGCTGGGCTTAATCATCACTTGGTCATGCCACAGACGTAAGTCGACACCGGCCAATTGCTGGGCCAAGCTACAGAGTCCAGGGTGAAAGGTAATCGCCTTGAAGGCTGGATCTTGTCGCCAAGCATTGACCACACGGTGCAAAGCCTCTTCACGGTAGTCCTTCTGCTCTGCAATAGCTGCATCACGGTTACGCAGCGCCAGATTATGGAAGTCTTCTACTTCCTTTTTTGTCAGAACCCCCTGCACGCGCAAGAAGCCACGCGCTTGGTACTGAGCAAGATCATCATCTGTAAGTCTATATTTAGACATATACTAGTCTCCATTGCCCACATTATAGACATAGGGCATTCAGATTCCCACTATTAGATTTGACAATTGACTTACTTTTTCGACACTTTTCAAATGTCGGCGCCAAAACACCGTATTTTAGACCTCAGTCAGAGCGCAGCGGACGATGACAGCGCCCAGCGCTTTAGCCCCGGCGATAGTAACTGCCACATGCATTCGCTTTTAGCCTGGGAGTGGCAGCAGGGCATGTCGATTCCTCTTGCTGAAGCAGCCGATCACCTCTTAATTCACCTGGCCAGCGGATCCCTTGAGGCCGAGATTGATGGCGTTTTACATCACTGCGCGCAAAACCACTGCCTGTGGATTCCCAAACAGTCGCAGCGCCAACTGCGCGCCAACAGCGATAGCATCTTTATCGCCGCGCACTTCGATATGGCCCATACACATCGGCAACGCCTACAAGTGCACCAATTCGTTAGCCCCAGCCATCCCGATGATTACCAACAATTAGTGCAAATGCTGCGTCAATACGGACACAGTCCGGTCGATTTATTCCAAATTGCCGCCGTCTTTTACCGCAACCTCTGCCATCGCTCATTACTCTTAGACATCATTAGCTTGCAGACCCTTGATGAGCAAGATCCCCTAGTCGCCTCCACCATTGCTGCACTCGAACAGAATCCAACGCTGAGCGTCGAAGCCTGTGCACGCCTCCATGCGCTTGGGGTTACACGTTTTCGTCAGCGCTTCCATGCAGCAACAGGCAGCAAACCCAGCGCGTTTATCACGCGCTTTCGCTGCATCCGCGCTGCGCAACTTTTACAGGAGACAGATTTATCGGTTGCAGAAATTTCACAGTCCTGCGGCTACGAAAATCCGAATTATCTGTATCGGGTTTTCAAACAACAGCACCACTGCACGCCGCAGGCTTTTCGGATGGGCAAGCGCAACAGTGTTTAAAATAAATATACCACAGCAGTAAAACGCTTATTCAAGATCCACAGTAGCAGAGCCACCTGGTTTAATAAATTGTATCCCCGAATAAGAGCGGTCACCAGAAATAACCACCAACAAACGATAAGCGCCATTCACTAGCTGTGCATCTGCTGGGAAAAACACCGTATTTCGCCCCCAATACAAACGCTGCCTATATTCCTTACGACAATCTGGATAGACAACAAATTTGGTCTTACCCATACTATCCACTGATGACTGAATGATGGCATGCATAAACATGGCGATTGGATAAAGTAGCAGATCACTGAGTTCATCTGCCTCATAGTCGAAATGGCGCAAAGAATGTGGCCTATCACCATTTCGCGTTGCAAACGCACGATCTAGGCGCAGCGATACGACCAGATCGTCAGCCTGACGCTGCCGATTCTGCACTGAACGACACGATGAAAACGATAGCAGCAACAGACCGAGTGACAAACAAATAGCGATCGTGCGCACGTCTCCTACACCAGACCCTTAATGCAAAACATCCGACGGAACGTCGCGATGATGAAAACCTGGCCAGGATTGCTCATGCGCTTCGATCTCTGATTTAGGATCACCGGTCGA
>CBDUFM010000459.1:0-3470 GCA_965366325.1 uncultured bacterium | reverse complement strand
CATTGGGCACCGAAGAAGAGCTCGATGAATTGCAAGTTAGCCTAGAAAACGATGCGCAAGCAGATGCATTATCATTAGAATCCGATGTTCATGATGATGAGCCTATAGATCTGGGTACCGATCGAGATGTGAGCGAAGTTAATGATATAGAAGAGCCAGAGCCATCTCTCGAGTCAGTTGAAGATATTAATGTGGTCGACATCGATGATGTCCAAGAAGATGACCTCATTGAAAGTGATGATGACGCAGATGTTGTTGAAGATCTTGATGATGACGCCTTGAATTTTGAGGCTGCTGATGGAGAAGATTTATCTGAGCCGGCCATGGATTTGGAAGAAGAGCCGAAGCCGGAGAGCTCACACATTAGTGCTGATGATGTTGTCGATGACCTGGACGATAGTGGTGTGCATAGCATTCCAGATGAGGATCGTCTGGAAGATGCTGATGATGATGTGCATACGGATTCATATAGCGCTGACGAATTAGCAGCGATTAAACGTTTGGCAGAAAAAGAAAAACGGAAAAAACATCAGTCTTCAGTACCAGCTGCTTCGTCTAGTGAGCCCCGTAAAGCAAGCAGCACCAGTTCGCGCCGCAGTACAGCAGCATCTGGACGTTCAAAGACTAAGACCTCTGGTCGTAAAAAGACATCGTCACGTCAAAAAACTGCCAACCATAAGTCCTCTCCGCAAAAATCAGCGAGTAAGGCATCGGGTAAATCGCAGAAGGGTTCTCGCAAAACGAGCACCCGCGCTAAAGCATCTAAGCAACCGATGCCCAAGCCGATGATTATCAGCTTTATCACCATTCCGATTATAATTATTTTGTTCATCATGATGATTCCTGGTGCGAAACCCGTTTCGACTGGTCCGGTCTATGACGATAATGTTACGGGCCTGACGACGATGTCGAATGATGTGCGAAATTTTGCCAACGATGCCTATAACAATGGTGATCTTGCGCAGCTTTATGAGGCACAAAAGAAAATACATGAAGTGATGGCAAAACGTGATGCCGTTGTGGCACGTATGGAAGCCGCTGGTACCTACAGCGATAGCCAGTTTGATAAGGCCTTGGCACCATTTCGTAAGCTTATGCAATTGGAACGTGCTCTTCGAGATAAAATTGAAGAGACAAAATCACGTACGCCCAATAATTAACTTTTCATGCACTAGCAAGCGCATCGGTACGTGTAATTATGTCAGATAATACAGGTGTGTCTGCACGTTATGTAGCACTGCAGGCGCTGGCACAATGGCGAAAAAATAGCGGACATTATGTATCGCAGTCCATTGATCGTGCAGATCTGCCAGATAATGAAAAAGGTTTAGCGCGGGAAATTGCCTTAGGTGTTGTGCGATTTCAGCGTTTATACCGAGCCGTGATTATTGCCTGTCTCGATAAGACCAAGCCTGAGCCGCTCTTGGTGGATATACTGTCGATTGCAGCCCACCAAATATTTTCGCTAGACGCTATTCCTGATCATGCCATTGGACAAACGAGTGTCGCCTTAGCCGAGAAAGCACAGCGCAAAGGTTTAAAGGGTGTTGTTAACGCCGTTGTTCGTCGCTTATTGGAGATGCGCGACCCAAGTCTCTCAGGTCTACGCATCAAGCCGCAACACTTGCCGAAAAAGCCAGCTGACTTATTTAGTTTTGAACCGGACTTTATTCGTGCCTTACAGAAAGATTTCCCAAAGCAGTGGCGTCAAATTGCGGGGTCACTTAACCAAGTGGTGCCAGTCTGTACCCGTTGGCGTTCGGCTGCATATGAAGACAGGCTCCAGGCTCTCGACGCTTCACAAATTGCCCATCAGGACGGCCCATTCGTGTGGTGGCATAATGTGCAGGATGCCTTGCGTGGGCCACTTGCTGATGGTTCAGCTGTGGTGCAAGACCGCAGTCAGGCATATGTCATTGAATATGCTGCCATCCAAGCTGGTGATCTGGTGCTCGACTATTGTGCAGCGCCAGGCGGGAAGACCGCGGCAGCGCTTGATGCTGGTGCTCGGGTCATCTCTGCGGATGTACAGCGTGATAAAGTGCAGCAGATGCAGGGGACTAATCCGCTACATTGTTTGGTACAGGATGGCCTCCATCCTGCCTGTGCTGCAATTTTTGATTGCGTGTTAGTTGATGCGCCTTGTTCCAATTCTGGGGTCTTTGCTCGGCGGCCAGAGGCACGATGGCGCTATAAGTCATCAGCCGTAAAAGAATTAATTAGTCTACAGGTGGAATTATTGCAAGCAGCGAGCACCCTCGTCAAAGAAGGTGGGCGACTTGTTTACGCAACCTGCAGTATTAATAGTAATGAAAACATGGCCGTTTGTCAGCAACTCGCAGGCTGGCAGGTTGAGGCCGTCCATTTGAGTAAACCGAATCAATGGCAGGCAGGTGGTTTTGTTGCACGTTTAGTGCGTTGTTAGGCCCTGCAAGTGAACAAGGCTGGTAAATACGGGGCCCTGTTTAGGCTGCCTGCAGATCCATGCGGAGGTAGTTCAGATGCACGAGCGCGTCCTTATTTTAGAAATTGAAGCCAAACCTGAGCAGGCAGGTAAAATTTATGCGAGTGCAGCGGACGCTGAATCGCGTGTGAATGAGGCGCTGGCTGATGGTTGGCGGATAAAATCTATTAATGCACTTGGTGCACATACCAAGTCGGTTTTATCGATGGTTACTTTAGAACGTGACTAAGCTTGCGCCAATTACCTTAACTGGGCGTGATGGAACGCGTCGTTTGACGATTGAAAACCCATTGTTTCTAGCACCGATGGAAGGTGTGACCGATCCATGTTTTCGGCGTTTAGTTGCTGCACGTGGCGGTGTAGGTGTGTTGTGTACGGAATTCATTCGTATATCGCAGGGCATTTTGCCACTTAAAATATTGCGCCAAGAATTAGGGACCTGGGAAGAGCCGTGCCCAATTGGTTTACAGTTTATGGCAGCCGACACGCAGTTCCTCGCTGAGACTGTGTCTCGAGCGCATGAAACGCGTGCACAATATGTTGATTTAAACTTTGGTTGTCCTGTGAAACGTGTTTTTAATAAATGCGCGGGATCAGCATTACTGGATCACCCCGATCGTATGCACGCGATTGTCGCATGCACCGTTCAGGCAACACCTTTGCCGGTAACCGCAAAAATTCGTGCAGGTGTTACCGATCATTCAAAATTAAAAGATATTATTCAGGCGGTAATTGATGCAGGTGCGACTATGATAGCTATGCACGCACGATTACGCAGCGAATCGTATGCTATGCCAGCACACTGGGAATGGCTTAGCGAGGCCAAGCAAATAATTAATGATTATGCGCGACAGGTTCCATTAATTGCTAATGGCGGTATCGATGTCACGGATGATATTGATCGGGCTATTGCTGCGACTGGTTGTGATGGCGTTATGATCGGTCGAGCTGCCATAGCTAATCCCTTTATTTTTAGCTATTTGCTTAAATCTTTCTTTTATATGCG
>CBDUFM010000458.1:0-3474 GCA_965366325.1 uncultured bacterium | reverse complement strand
AACAGATGTTTTTTTGTTTGATGCTGATACCGGAGTCTTGTCTCTCATAAGCAAACATAGCAATGGAACCGTTGGGAACAGAGATAGTGCTGGTGCTAAGATTAATTCAGAGGGAACTTATGTAATTTTTACAAGCATGGCATCAAATATAAGTGATTTGGATTCATCGTCATTAGGGGATGTATTTATTTATGATATTGTAAATCAAACTATTGAGCCCGTTACGAACCACGCACGTAATTCGTTTTCGTTTATCCTTAGTTTTAACAGCATGCCCAGAAAGTTGGCGATTTGTGGTAATGGTGATTATGTGAGCATTGAGTGGAAGAGTCAGCTATGGCAATTTGCACATGTGCCCGGATCGGCCGAGTAATATTCAGTTTAATTGATTAGAAATTAGAACAATGACCTTAAAGCATAATGCCGTGTGCGGTATCACGTTGAACCGTTGGTTTTTCATGCTAATGATTGTTTGCCTCTGACTTGCTCGGCGATAAGCTGCTCGCCATGAGTAAAAAGCCAAATGTGATATTGCTATTTTGCGACCAGATGCGTGGCGATGCTATGGGTGCGGATGGCAATCAAATTATTCAAACACCAAACTTTGATTATCTTGCGGCAAAGGGCACGCTGTTTAAACATGCGTATACGGCCTCGCCGTCCTGTATTCCTGCGCGTTCAATCTTAATGACGGGTTTAAATCAATGGCATGCTGGTCCCTTGGGTATGGGTCGCGGTCAAGGGCATATGCCGAACGATTACCCACATACCTTGGCTGGTACCTTTGCCGAAAATGGTTACCGCACGCATTTAGTGGGTAAGGGCCATTTTCATCCGCAGCGTAGCGAAATGGGTTTTCAATCCGCAGAGTTGGATGAGTCAGGGCGGATGCCGACGAGTGAGCATCGCGAATGGTTTAAGCAAAACGCGCCAGCGTCGGTGACACCTGATGATCACGGTGTTGGATTTAATTCGTGGCATGCTCGCCCCTGGCATTCGGAGGAGCACTTACACCCGACAGCTTGGACGATGACGCGTTCGCTGGATTTTATGCGCACCTATGATGACTCAGAAAACCCATTCTTTTTAAATATTTCTTTTGCACGCCCGCATTCACCGTATGTCCCGCCAAGTTATTATTTTGAAAAATATGCGCATAAAAATTTGCCAAAGCCGCATCTTGGCGACTGGTCTGCGATGCATGACGATCCAGAGACGGCGAAAAACCCAAGCGCATGGCGTGGGAAGATGTCGGATGAGGCGATTCATAACGCACGCGCTGGCTATTACGGTAGTATTAATTTCATTGATTCTCAAATCGGCCGCTTAATTCAATACCTAGAGACCTCCGGAAAAGCTGAAAATACGTGGATATTATTTTCTGCGGATCATGGTGATATGCAGGGCGATCATAATCTATGGCGTAAAACCTATGCCTATGAGGGCAGTGCGCGGATTCCATTTATTATTTGTCCGCCGCTAAAAGGGCAGACCGCTGTAGCACGGCATGAAGCACAAGAGGTTGTAGAGCTACGCGATGTCATGCCCACTCTGCTTGATATAGCAGGCTTAAAGGGTCCTGATTATATGGACGGCAAATCCTTGCTGCCCTTAATGCAAGCGCCTGATGCTGAATTCCGTACCTATATTCATGGCGAACATTGTTTGTGTTATCATGAAGACCAAGAGATGCAGTACGTTACCAACGGTAAGCGTAAGTTTATATGGCTGCCCTGTATTGGGATTGAGCAGTTCTTTGATCTTGAGGCCGACCCCGGTGAGTGTCACAACTTGATCGAAGATGCGAGTCGCCAATCCGAAATCCAAACCTGGCGTCAATATCTCATCGATGAATTAGCTGGGCGAGATTGTGGCTGGGTCAAAGACGGGAAATTACATTATCCGGGTGAGGCACTGGTGTCGCCGTATCTGACTGAGCGCTATACGGGCTAGGTTTCAGGTGTTGGTTTTGTTTTGTGTCTTGATTCGCTTCAATCCAGCGAAGGCTAAGCAGCATGACGCAGGACGATATGCATGCGGGAGCGGGTCCCAAGGATTCGATATACAAAGATAAGCATGAATCCGTAGCCAAATTTCGCTTTGATGAATCCGTGGCGGATGTCTTTGGCGATATGATCAATCGCTCGGTGCCCGGTTATGCGGCGACCTTGAAGCAGATTGGAACCTTGGCGGCTCGTTACGTACAGGATGACAGTGTCTGTTACGATTTGGGCTGTTCGCTGGGTGCGGGCAGTCTCGCTATGGCTCAACATATTCAGGCACGTGGCGCGCGCATTATCAGCATTGATAACGCAGCGGCGATGTTGGATCGCTGTCGCGAGCACTTAGCTGCGCATAGCTTGGCGGTGCCGATTGAATTGGTGTGTGCAGATATTCGCGATGTGCACATATCAACCGCTTCGATGGTGGTGTTAAATTTTACGCTGCAATTTATTCCTGTTGAAGAGCGCGCTGATTTAATCGAGCGCATTTATGCAGGCATGAACCCGGGGGCTATTTTAGTAATTTCGGAAAAATTTCGTCTCGCGGATCCAGCGGCGGATGCGTTTATGATTGATATGCACCATGCCTTTAAAAAGGATAATGGGTATAGTGATTTGGAGATCAGCCAAAAACGTAGTGCGATTGAAGATGTTTTAATTCCAGAAACTATTGAAGCCCACAGGCGACGTTTAAACGCTGTGGGTTTTACCCATGTGGAACAATGGTTTCAGTGTTTTAATTTCATGTCTATGGTTGCACAAAAGTGAGCGACACTTTTCGCGAACTCTGCGAGTCGTTATGGGGCAGCTCATCGGAATTTGATGTGCTGCTGCGCGCTATTGCTAAGAAAAACACTGATGGTGATGCACCGCGTTGGCAGACAGCGGTCGATCAATTGGGGCAGGCGGCTGGATTTATGGCGGCAAGTACAGCCATGGGCGCAGATGCCGTGCGCGTTGGTGAGGCAGGGCAATTAGACGAAACGCAAAAGGCAGCGGCAATGAAAGCGCTGAAAGCATTGCATCCGTGGCGCAAGGGTCCCTATGAGTTTTTTGGTGTGCATATAGACACCGAATGGCGCAGTGATTGGAAATGGGGGCGAATCATTGAGGCAATTGGTAATAAGGGAGATTTAAGTGGCCAGCGCATTTTAGATGTTGGTTGTGGCAATGGCTATCATTTATGGCGGATGCGCGCTGCCGGAGCCGATGCTGTTATCGGTGTTGACCCGATGCCCTTATTTTACAAGCAGTTCTCGGTGTTTGCACAACACATGCAGGATCCACGCGTCGCACTTGGTTTATGTACCTTGGAGCAGTGGCCGACACATATGAAAGATTTTGACACGGTTTTTTCTATGGGTGTGTTTTATCATCGTCGCTCTGCATTTGAGCACATTTATCAGTTGCGCTCATTAATCCGCAGCGGCGGACAATTGGTTTTAGAAACTTTGGTAATTGATGGCGGTGA
>CBDUFM010000457.1:0-3475 GCA_965366325.1 uncultured bacterium | reverse complement strand
ATTTTCCAAAACCATTGCGCTCGAAACAGCCGACACCGACATCACCATTAACACCATTTGTCCTAGCTACGTCAAAACCGCTCTTGTTGAAAAACAAATCGCCAATCAAGCCAAGGAACAGGGCCTTTCCGAAGACGAAGTCATCTCAGAAATCATGCTCAAACCTATGCCGAAACATGCCTTCATCGCCATAGAGGAAATCAGCGCCACTGCCGCCTTTCTGATGCAAGACACAGCCCGCAACATCACTGGCCAAGAAATAGTCATTGATGGCGGTTGGTGCATTCACTAGAAAAATACCTAAGTCGCTTTATATAACTTACTTACAAGCACACATTTGCCGTGCTGAATTTGTATTGCAATAGTAATTAATCTTTTATATTAGTTATCGTTAACTTATTAATAGGCTGCTAGTTTACCATGCGCATATACCCCCCCTCTAACACGGCCCACAATACTACCAAAAATTCAAATTCGCTATTCGGTCTCTACCTCCTATTCCTTGCCCTCTTGTGTTGTAGCTCCTGCGGAACAGGCGGGAGCGGAATTTTTGGATCAAGTGGACCGGGCCCCAATAACAACCCGAAGAGTCTCAGCATTGTTGGCCCCGGAGAGACAAACAATCTCGTCGTTGGCCAACAGATTAACATAGAATGGTTTTGCTATCAGGTTGGTGAAATAACGCTCTCTTATTCCCTTGATAATGGGAGTTCTTGGACGCGCATTGTCAAAAGAAAAACAAGCAGCACCTATGTTGTTGGCACAGGCTGCAATGCTATGTGGCATTGTCGCAAGATATGGGTGAAAAAAAATGACAGCACCACCTGGACCGTTCCTGATGCCATTGGCACAAGAGTTCACTTCCGCATTGAAGGCGGCAGTCTCGTAAACTATAGAGCTTTAAGTAGATCCATTGTCGGTTCACTCAGCTACACGGGGCCAGGCTCTGATGCCTATCTGCATAAAAATGATGTGGCTGAAATTACCTGGAACAGCAGCGGCAGTATTGGCCGCATCGGATTGGACTACTCCATCGATGAGGGCAACACATGGACGCTGATCGCTGACAACGAAATAAATGATGGCAGTTATAATTGGACCCTGCCCAATACAGAATCAGATCAACTTCGTATTCGTGTTCGTAGCGCAACACTCAGCAGCCAATCGCCTGAAAACATTACATTAACCAAAGAAATTAAAGTACTGAGCCCCAATGGCTCAGAAGCCTATATACAAAATTACTCCCTGACGCTCAACTGGGTAGCAAGTACAACCATAAACCAAGTCGACCTCGATTATTCACTTGATAACGGCGCGTCGTGGAACGTCATTGCTAGCGCCACTGCGAATGACGGAAGCTTTGACTGGACAACACCACATATGCTCACTGAACAGGCGCTCTTCCGCGTAAGCAATAGTGCGCAAGTAAGCATGCACGATGAATCAGATAGCACCTGGCGTTTGGTCCCCTCTACCATTTACGTTGATCAATCAGTCAGCAGCTCCGGTGATGGCTACTCATGGGCGACGGCCGTAAAAACAATACAAGAGGCAGTTGGCGACAGCGGCATTGCTGTTGCAGATACACAAGAGGTTTGGATTGCTGCTGGCACATATATTCCAGACAGCCATGGAGCCAGTATATTAAAAATGAAAAAAGGAATTCACCTCTACGGCGGCTTTCAAAATGGCGACACATTCGATGTACGTGATTGGGAAAACAACCCATGCATCCTAGACGGACAAGAGCATTCTCTCCCAATCGTCATTGGTGCTAGTGATGCAATCCTTGACGGATTTACCATTTATCGTAACGGACCCTCCAACAATGGAAGTGGTTTAACTACTATAAATGTCACCAATCTCTTTCTGAGCAACTGCATCTTTAGAGATAATAAATCTAAATACGGAGGCGCAGTATATAATTTTTTGAGTACCGTCACATACGAAAACTGTCTCTTTATAAACAACCACGGACAAAACTCAGGTGGTGCAGTCTACAGCTACGACAGTAATACCACGTATAACGGCTGTTCTTTTATCAACAATGCATGCTCTGGATATTACGGTGGCGCTGTTTACAACGACAAGAGCACACATCATTTCACCAACTGTCTCTTTAATGGCAACCAAGTAGGTTATAGTGGCGGCAGCTCAACGTATGGCGGTGCATTATATAACTACCATGACAGCATCACCTACTTAACCAATTGTACATTGACACAAAACACAGCGAATTGGAGCGGTTCAGCAATTTATTCTAGGGACGAATGTTATATACATAATTGCATCATTAGCGGTAATACACAGCCCAAAGATTATCCACAGGCATATTCTTATGACGATTCTAAAATACACTGTTCACACTCGCTTATAGAAGGCAGCAAGGGCAGTAGTGGATGGGACTCCGATTATGGGCGTGACGCCGGTGCTAACATTGATCTGTCTGCTAAGTTCATCGACTATGACGGCGCCGATAATATAGCAGGCAATGAAGACGATGATCTCAGACTCGACAGCAGCAGCCCCGCAATAGACAGCGGACGCGATAGCCATGTACCTAGCGGAGTGAGCACAGATCTCGATAAAAACGATCGCTTTAATGGCACTGTCGACATGGGCGCCTATGAGTACACCCCCTCAGCCGTCCTGTAACCAGACGCCCGCCATCATAAAACTATAATCGTCTATAGGCAGAAGGCGAACAGCCCATAATTCGTTTAAAACTGCGGGTAAAAACAAAGGGATCTTCGAAACCCAACTCGGCAGCTATGTCTTGGATTTGTTTGTCGCTGCTTAGCAGTTGTTCCCCGGCAAATTGCATTTTGAGACCCTGCACATAGGCATGACTGGTCATGCCCTCAAAGCGTCGAAACAAGCGTCCCATGTGACTGGGGTCTATGCCTATTTTCACGGCTACCGATGCAATGCTGCTGATGCTTAAAAAGTTTTTATCGATGTAAGAGCGACATTGTTCAAAGCGTGCGCGGGCTTGTTGGTTTTTATGTACCACTAATCCATTGCCCTGTTTTCGTTGTACCTGTTTTTGTACCTGCTTTTGCACCTGCAGCTGCGCACGCTGTTGCGCCTGAATTAAAATAATGCGTAAATAACTAGCGCATA
Source organism: uncultured bacterium (assembly GCA_965366325.1). Lineage (GTDB taxonomy): Bacteria > Planctomycetota > UBA11346 > UBA11346 > UBA11346 > JANQLF01. The sequence goes on along the minus strand of CBDUFM010000457.1, from coordinate 352 downwards.
AACGGCGACTATCGTGACCACCCGACTCTTGGGCGGCGGCGACAATTGATTGCCACAGGGCTAATTCATTGTTCTCGGCACGGTACGTCGGGCATTCAGTCATAAATAAACCGGCATGCAAAGCTGCGGCTTCTGCACCGCGTACATTGACCACGATTAATGACAGGGGACTGCGGCTATCGACGATAATATCGTGGGCTTCTTGTGCGGGTCGGCCAAACACATGGCCTGGCTTCAAAGCACATGCTGCGCCATCGACATAGATCTGGGCACTCCCACTGCGCACATAGGAGAATCGATAAAACGGCGCACCATTTTCCCAGATATGCGCCGCGGGCTGAAAACTGCCAGA
>CBDUFM010000456.1:0-3482 GCA_965366325.1 uncultured bacterium | reverse complement strand
CTGTGCGGCGCAGAATAAGACAAACGCTAAGACCAATAAGCGGCGTGGGCTCATAATTCCCTCCGCGCCATAAGTACCCATGCAATCAATAAAAAGCCGAGGCTATACGCACCATAATACATCCATGCGTCCATAACTGTGGTCCATGCAATCGAGCGTCCACCCGCCAGCAATGCTTCAACACCGTAAAAATTAAAATCCGGTATAATCACTTGGGTTAAATCTAAGAAGCGCGTTACAAAACCGGGGAGCTTATCCTTCGGCGTCATCTCCTGAATATAACTCAAAATGAGAGCGCCAAAAAATGCTGTCAAACCGGCTAGTAACGTCACCGCAATATTAGAAAAACAGGCACAGAGCAAGGCGATGGCATTCAGGTAACCGACTTGCGCTAGCACCACTAAACCGCCGCGTTGCATATTAACAAAAAAGCTACCGCCGGACAAAGCAACCAGACAGCTTTTTTCCAATTCAAAGCTCAGATTGGCGAGCGTTCCAGTTCGTGTTAGCTGAATAAAACAGGTACCATCAGGTGCTATCGCAGCTGCGGGCAAGTGGAACTGCATGTAATCTTGATTGAGGTCCTGATGATTATAACCCTTGTCACGCATCATCGCCTGGCCCGCCTGCACATCTTGACCGTCAATTAAACGCGCACCGTAAGGCGTTGTCGGCGCTAAACTAAGGAGCTGTTTTTCACCATTTTCATGCTTAAGGACATGGACTTCAATAAGGGATTGCAGGTGCGCGGGATCAACCGAACGCAAACGACCCTTGATTAATAAAATCATATCACGCTGAGCGAGCCCAGTCATCTGCCAACGCAGCGCCATGCCCTTTCGACTACCAGCTAGGGTACAGCGCTTAGCATCAATTGGCTTGGCCACATTGTCTAAATCAACTTGCTGCCAAGCGACTGGCGCCTGCACAGCGCGCATTTCTGGCACGGGTTGCTCGGACTTAAACGACACCACCAAAGATCCAATAGCGTTTAAACTAATGATACCAATGGCGAGGGCTAACTGCACACCCAACCACCGGCCCCATACATAAGCAGACATCGGCAAGGGCTTAGAAAATAAAGTCAACGAAACCAATTGCTCTCGGTCACGTGTTATAGTTGCTGCCACCAGCAAGATCGCAAATAAAGTACTAATAAAGTTAATACTGCCGCTAATCGTTGAGACCGATAATTTTAATTGTGCCGACGTATCAACCGCACCTAAACTAGCCAAGGTCGCCAACATGACTGCAATAGCTGCAATCAGTACCAACCACGTTTTTTGTCGTCCGATTTCGCAAAGCGTTAAGGACGTCATTGCCCAACATGCGCGCCACCAATGTATCACGCCTTAAGGTGCTCCGTCATCAGTTTGCTTCTCTGTTTCTGGAGACTGGCCAGAAACGATACGACGAAAGTAAGATTCCAAACGTTCACGTGGATGATCTACAGAAACCAAATTATCTCCGGCTGCTGCAGTTAGTGCAGCTAACTGTGCTTCATCACCAGTTTTTACTTCGATTAATGTTTTTTCCGTACTCGTCAGCAATTCATCAACGCGGCCGCAGGCCTTGAGATGTCCATTATGCACAATCGCCAAGCGATCGCAGACATCTTCCACATCTGCTAATAAATGCGAACACAGCAATACGGTTTTTCCACGTTCTTTGAGCGACACAATTAAATCTTTAACTTCTGCCGTTCCAATGGGGTCCAAACCAGACGTTGGCTCATCAAGAATTACTAAATCCGGATCATTAATCAGCGCCTGCGCTAATCCAAGTCGTCGTGCCATGCCCTTGGAATATTCACCAAGACGTCGTTTACGCGCATGGCCCAAACCAACCTGCTCGATGAGTTGATCCGTGCGTTGCTGAAGCGTTTGCTTATCGAGACCAAATAATTTTCCATAAAAAGACAGCGTCTCTTCCGCATTTAAAAATTTATACAGATAGGTTTCTTCGGGCAGATATCCCACACGGCGCTTGGCGTCTTGGTTACCCGGATCCTGACCGAACATAAAGGCATCACCAGCACTCGGATGCAAGAGGCCTAACAACAATTTAATCGTCGTCGTCTTACCCGAACCATTTGGACCCAAGAGCCCAAAAATCTCACCCTCTTCAATTTCTAGATCCAAACCATGCAAGGCTTCAACCCGTGCACGGCCCCAGAAATCTGCGTAGGTTTTGCGCAAACCCTTAATCTGAATCACTGGTGTAGTCATGGCTGATAACATAGGGACTCTGCTGTCCTTACCACGCCCAAAGCAGGCAATCGCCCTTACTCAGACAATACACAGCCGTAGAACATAAGTTATTTAAATTAAACTATTTACAGACAACCTTCTGCTTCAGACGCATCACAATCACGATCAATAAATTGACAAAGACAGTGAATCACAGCCTTCCACTGCAGCGAAAGCAGTCTTGGCAGGCAGCGCCATGCTGCAGGATGCTGCGATGCGTAACGTTCTAGCCATCCTGATTCTCTCCGTTGCCCTCAGCTCCTGCGGCAATGGCTACATGCTTTATGAGACCCGCTACATACCAGAACCAGGCGAACGTTTAACTCATGAAGAATTTGGCCAACTGCCTTGGCACGAGCCTGCACTCGATAGCAATCTCACCGAGCACACCCCGACCCGCGGCCCCTACCCACGTTTTCAAACACCCGGTCTCCATCAGGTCAAACGCGGCACGCGTAATTTCCATCACGCTGGTGACAGTAGTGGTCACGGTCATCTGAGCAGAGACCGCGCAGAAAATGCTGACGAAACAGTGCCCGCATCTAGCGCTGCTGATTAATCGTCGCTGCAAGATTACAAGCAGCGCTTTAAGAGACGATGCAGATTCCCGCACACCTTCTCTCTGGCTGGTTAATCGGCAATAGCATTACACTCACCCGTCATGAACGCCTGTACTGTCTCTGGGCTGCGACTGCCGCAGACCTCGATGGCCTTGGTCTTTGTATTTCAGCAGAAGCCTATGTTCAATGGCACCATGTTTCTTGGACATAACTTGCTCGCCGCATTATTAGTCAGCGCGATAGCTGCCGCCTGCTACAAACGTCGCTTGCGCATGGCCTGCCTCAGTGCCCTAGCAATGCATCTCCACTTTGCCATGGATTTACTTGGCTCCGGTAAACATTGGGGCATTGCCTACTGCTACCCATTTTCAGATCACAAATATACATGGGCATGGGGCTGGGAATTACATGCGTGGCAAAACTTTTGCGCCATCGCCGCTATGCTCATCGTGACTATCGTCATTGGCATCCGACATAAACGAACACCGTTTGAATTATTGTTCCCTGCTGTCGATGAGCACCTATTTAAAACCAAGGCGTCTGGCACATCTGCAGACACATAAACGCCGCAGCGGCCGATTACTGCATTTTGATAAGTTTAACATGTATGTGACCGTTGCTGGATGAATTACCACCACGCCAACAAGTCACATAGACTTTACCTTCACCAATG